>JBHEPC010000245.1:0-17857 GCA_046260475.1 Candidatus Krumholzibacteriia bacterium
CGGTCGATCATGCGGTGGTCGGGATCGTCGACGACCTGCAGATCGATGCGGAGGCGGCGCCGTGATCCTCGCGCGCGTGGCCGGGCGCATCACCTCGACCATCCACCACGGCACCCTGGGCGGCCGCAAGCTGCTGGTCTGTGACAAGCTGGATGCGGACGGCAGGTCGGCCGGCGGCTACGTGATCGCCATCGATACCGTGGGCGCGGGCGCCGGCGAGACGGTGCTCATCCTGGACGAGGGCAACGGCGCCCGGCAGATCCTGGGCGTTCCGGACATGCCGGTCCGCTCGGTGGTGGTCGGCGTGGTGGACTTTCTCGGCTGAGGGCGGAAGGCCAGCGATGCTCCACATCTACGTCGACGCCGACGCCTGCCCGGTCAAGGGCGAGGTGGTCAAGGTGGCCGGCCGCTACGGCCTGCCGGTGACCCTGGTGGCCAACAGCTGGATGCGGGTGCCGGCCGGGGATGTGAAGCTGGTGGTGGTGGAGCAGGGCGCCGATGCGGCGGACGACTGGATCGCCGCGGCGGTCGCGCGGGACGACATCGTCGTCACCGGCGACATCCCCCTGGCGGCCCGCTGCCTGGACCGGGGCGCGCGGGTGCTGGGGCACACGGGCCGGCCCTTCACCGAGCAGAACGTGGGCGAGGCCCTGGCCACGCGGCACCTGCTGGCCCAGCTGCGGGACCAGGGCGTCATGGGCGGCGGCCCGCCGCCGTTCTCGCCCAAGGACCGCTCGCTGTTCCTGCAGAAGCTGGACGAGATGGTCAACGCCATCAAGCGGGGCTAGGCGCGCCCGGCGGCGCGGTTGGCGGCGAACTCGCCGATCAACTCGGCCAGGGTTTCGAGCATGGCCTGCTCCTCGGGCAGGATCGTCGCGGGTGCGGGCGCCGCGCGGGCGGCGGCGCGCAGGTGAACCCGCAGCGCGCCGATGCGGCGGCCGCCGCCGCGGATGTCCACGGCGCAGGTCCGGCCCTCGGCCCGGTACGCGGGCGACCGGTACTCGCGCCCGTGGATCTCCAGGCAGGCGCAGGTGCGCGCCGGGTGTTGGAAGCCGGCGGGGATGGTGCGCGCGGCCTCGGCGAAGGCGTCGGCCGGCAGGCGACGAGGGTCGCGCAGGGCGTCGGCCCCCCCGTGCAGGCACTCCAGCTCCTTGACCCGCTCGGCCAGCTCGCCCGTGCGGCGGCGCAGGGCCCCGTCCATCCAGCCGTACTCGTCCAGCCGCGCCCGCAGGTCGGCGATCACCGCGTAGGCGTCGCGCAGGGCGGCGGCCATGGCGGCGGCTTCGGCGTCGTGGGGATCGGGGGGCTCGCGGGTCATCGGGGCTCCGGGAACGTGTCCACGTCGGGCCGGGCCGGGGGCCGCAGCCACTGCTGCCATGATAGGAGGCGGGTACCGGCCGGGCAAGGATCGGCGGCGGCCGCCGCCAAAGGGGATTGCCGCCGGCACCGCGCCTCCGTAGAATCGGGCCGTGACCGCGACTGTACCCGTGCCCCTGCAAGGAGCGTCCGCCATGGCCGCCGCCGCGCCCCACCCCCTGTTCCCGTTTCCCATGAGCGCCGCCGTGCCCCTGGACCTGGCCGGCGCGGCCGTCGACGTCAGCGACCACGCCGCCTTCACCGCCTTCCTGGCCGCGCGGCGGGGCGAGGCTCCCGCCCTGGTCGGCGGCTGGAACGAGCACCGGGGCATCTACAGCGGCAGCGCCCTGTTCGGCGGGGTGGCCCACGGCGGGGACGAGCCGCGGGTTATCCACCTGGGCCTGGACATCTGGACCGACGCCGGTACGCCGGTGGCCGCGCCCCTGGCCGGCACCGTGCACAGCTTCGCCGACAACGACCACTTCGGTGACTACGGCGCCACCATCATCCTGCAGCACCCGGGGCCGTTCTGGACCCTGTGGGGGCACCTGGCCCGGCGCTCCCTGGGCGAGCTGCACACGGGCCGGCGCATCGCCCGCGGCCAGGTCTTCGCCTGGGTGGGCGAGCCCCACGAGAACGGCGGCTGGCCGCCCCACCTGCACCTGCAGAAGATCACCGACACGCTGGGCCTGACAGGCGATTTTCCCGGGGTGGCGCGGCTGTCGGAGCGGGAGCGCTGGCTGGCCCTGTGCCCCGACCCGGCGGACCTGCTGGCCTGACGAACTTTCTCCCGGAGGTGGTGGAAACCGTGCGGAAGGCACGTCGGCCGCAGGCCCGACGGTACCGGAAACGCAGCTCTCAGGTGGGCCAACCCGCCACCCCTCAATCGCTTCCCGCTCCTGACAACGCCCGGGTGAAAACCCGCGGGGGCTCGGCTCGGAACTTGCACTTGCGCGATGCCCTGCGCGCGTGCGTTCTTTGCAGGGTCCAGGGACGGATGCCCCGACCAAGGGCGGCGAAGGAGCGAGCAACAGTGCACGACGATCATGCCCCCGGCGGGGTGAACCGCCGCAGATTCCTGAAGATCGGCGGCTTGACGGTCCTGGGCGGCGCCTTGGCCCTGTCCCGACCCTTCGGCGGCGAGGCCCTGGCGACATCGCCCGCCGACGCCACCCCTGCCGCGGCCGCGGCCGCGGCCTCCCGCAGCCTCCTCTTGCATAACACCCACACCGGCGAGACCGGGCGTTGCATCTTCGCCGCTCCCGGCGGCTACCTGGCCGACGGCCTGGCCCGGGCCAACCGCCTGCTGCGGGATCACCGCACCGGCGACGTGTGCGCCATCGACCCGGCCCTGCTGGACCTGCTGCACGACCTGGCTGAGGATCTGGACACGACGCCGGATTTCGAGGTCATCTCCGGGTACCGCTCGCCGGCCACCAACGCGCTGCTGCGCCGGGGCAGCAAGGGCGTGGCCAAGCGCAGCTACCACATGCAAGGCAAGGCCGTGGACGTGCGGCTGCGCGGCGTCGCACTGCGACGCCTGCACCGGGCGGCCCTCGCGCAGCGGCGCGGCGGGGTCGGCCTCTATTCCGCTTCCGGATTCGTCCACATCGACACGGGCCCCGTCCGCTCCTGGTAGGCCGCCGGCTGCGCCGCCGGACCCACGCCGGCGACCAGCGCCGGGACCTCCGGGCGCCGCGCCGGGGCCGGCGCGATCCGTGGCGCCGCCAAAGCCCGCGCCAGCTGGCCGTCGTACCCGTAGCAATCGTCCCGCAGCTGCAGCATCCCCGTCTCGTCGACCCAAGCCGTCAGGTAAACAAGGTGCACCGGAACGGGCGCGTCCAGGGCCATCGACAGGGTTCGGCCCGACGTCAGGGCGGCCTGAGCCTGCGATCCGGTCGCGGCGTCGCGCCCGCCGGCCAGCGCCCGCAGCAGCGCCTCGGGCGACTCGATGCGCACGCAGCCGGACGAGAAGCAGCGGCTCTCGCGGGCGAAGATGGACCGCTGGTCGGTGTCGTGCAGGTAGACGCTGAACGGGTTGGGGAAGAGGAACTTAACCCGGCCCAGGGGATTCCGCGGGCCCGGCTCCTGGTGGAACTTGTAGGTCATGTCCAGGGGCACGACCGCGCTCCAGTCGACGGCGGCCGGATCGATCTGCGCCGCCCCCGGGCGCCAGTCGGCGTACACCTTGAACCCGCGCTCGCCCAGGTAGCCGGGGTCGGCCACGATCTTGGGCAGCAGGTCCTCGCGGGCCAGCTTCTGCGGCACGTTCCAGCCCGGATGGATCACCAGCCAGGACATCTCCCCGGACGTGACCGGCGTCGGCCGGTCAGGGCGCCCCACCACAGCCCGCATCGAGAGGGCCGTGGCATCCCCGTCCACCAGGGCGAGGGTGAAGTCGGGGATGTTGATCAGGACGTGGCGCGGGCCGCGGTCGCGGGGCAGCCAGCGCCAGCGTTCGAGGTTCAGGGCCACCAGGACGGCTCGGTCCGCCGCGGGCACGTTCAAGGCCGCCAGCGTGCGCGGGCCGACCACACCGTCGTCCTGCAGGCCATGCCGGCGTTGGAACGCGCGCACCGCGGCGGCGGTGGTGCGGTCGTAGAGGTCGCGGCCGGCCGCGGCCTGGAGGTACCACGGCGCTGCCAGGGACGGGCCCGGATCGACGAGGTCGCCGCCGGCAGCCAAGCGCGCCCGCAGGACCGGCAGCCGGGGATCCCGGGTGTCCGGGCGCAGGGTCGGGCCGTCAGGCACGGCGGGCCAGCCGCCGCGGGCTGCCGCGCGCTCGAGGGTGGCCAGGGCGCGCCGCAGCTCGTGGTAGCCCGCCTGCCCGGGCCGGCAGGCGGCCAGGGCCGCGGTGACGGCTGCGGCGGCGGCGGGGTCGGGGTTTGCCGCGGCATCGGGCAAGGCGAGGGCCACGGCGCGCAGCTGCGGCCGGGGATCCGGCAGGTCCGCAGGCGCGGTCCACCCCTTCCAGAGGGCCTGGGGTTCGATCCGGCCGCAAGCCAGGTCCGCACCCAGGCCCAGGAAGGCGTCGGTCAGCAGCTCCTCGGCCCGCCGGGCGGCCTGGGCGTCGGCCCACACGGGCCACCCCGCGGGCGTCACCAGGGCCAGCAGGCTGGTCAGTTCGGGCAGGTGGTAGTCGGCGGGAGCCAAACCGTCCGCGCCGGCGGCAGCGATGGCGGCCAGCAGGGCGACGGCCTGCGGGGTCAACGCCGGCCCGGCCGCCCACATGGGCGCCTGCTGGCGATCCGCCTGGATCCGGCCCACTTCGGCCGCCTGGCGCAGGGACGCGGGGGATTGGGCGCCGGCCGGGGCCGCCAGGCAGGCCCCAAGCGCGACGAGCGCCGTCATCGTGCCGAGCCGCAACCGCTTGCCGTGGCTGATCGCCATTGCGTGGACCCACCTTGCCGGGAGGTGCCGAGGTCCGTCTCCTGAACGCCGCGCCCGCTCCTTCGTGCGGCCCGCCTGCCGAATGATCAAAATTCTACCACATAATCTCGTACACTGTCATGATCGCTTTTGACCTACAGGCGGTCGGCAGTGAAGGTGTCGCCCCGGTCCGGATCCCCGGTCTCGAAGCCGAGCTTGAACCAGCGCATCCGCTGTTCCCCGGTGCCGTGGGTGAAGGAGTCGGGCACGATCCTGCCCTGGGTCCGGCGCTGGATGTTGTCGTCGCCGATGACGTTGGCGGCGTTCAGGGCTTCGGCGATGTCCCCCGGCTCGAGGATATCGAAGCGGCGCTGGGCGTGGTGGGCCCAGACCCCGGCCAGGAAGTCGGCCTGCAGTTCCATGCGCACCGAGAGGTCGTTGGCCTCCCGCTCGTCCGCGCGCGCCCGCCGGGCGTGCACCTGGTCGGCGACCCCCAGCAGGTTCTGCACGTGGTGCCCCACCTCGTGGGCGATCACGTAGGCCTGGGCGAAGTCGCCCGCGGCGCCGAAGCGTTGGCGCAGGGTGTCGTAGAAGGAAAGGTCGATGTAGATGGTGCCGTCGCCCGGGCAGTAGAAGGGGCCGACCGCGGCGCTCTGGAAGCCGCACGCCGAGCTCACCTGGCCGCTGAAGATCACCAGGGTCGGTTCCACGTAGCGGCGGCCGCGCGCGGCGAAGAGCTCGCGCCAGACGTCCTCGGTGTCCGCCAGCACCACCGAGACGAATTGCGAGAGTTCGTCGCTGGCGGCGTCGACCGGACGGTCGCTGCCTCCGGTCTGCAGCCCGGTCCCCTGATCGGGCAGGATCGCGGAGGGGTCGCCGCCGAGCAGCATGTAGATGACCAGGACGACCAGGCCCGTGCCGCCCAGGCCGCCGCCGATCATGGCGGGGCTGGCGCCGCGCCGATCACGGACGTTGCCGCTGCCCCTGCGACCCTGCCAACGCATGACGCGCCTCGCTTCCGCCTTAGGGCCACCTGGCCCGACCAGGATCGCACCCGTCCGGTCTTCGCCACCGATCCTGCAGACATCACTAGATGCGGGTGAGGATTTCGTCAATGCGGTGGGCTGCACCTCGACGCCGGCCCGCCGTTGCTGTACGTTGCGCGGCAGCCATGCCGCCGCCGTCGGGGCGTCACCGAACCGGGAGCCGCGAAGCCATGACCCTGACCACCCCTGCCCTGCCCGGCCACTACCGCCGCGCCCTGCTCGCCCTGATCCGCTATGCCGTCGTCATGGCGTTCGTGGGCCTGCTGGTGGGCATCGCCTTCCAGGAGTCGGCCAAGAAGCTCCCGTTTGCCGAGGCCGGAGGCGGCCTGCGTCTCGACGCCGTCTTCATCCTGTCCCTGGTCCACGGGCACATCTTCGTGATGGCGGTGATCCTGCCGCTGGTCATGGGCGCGGCGGTGCTGATGGCCCGCCAGGCCGGCTGCCGCGAGGTGGGGCCGCGGGGGTTGGCCTGGCTGGTGTGGGGCTACCTGCCCTGCGCGGCCGCGGCCATCGCGCTGCAGCTGGTCAAGGGCTACCATATCCTGCTGGCGGTGCGCGGGGGCCAGGCGGACCTGGCGGCGGTGGACGCCGGCTTCCTGGGCGGGGCGCACGTGGTGCGCTACGTCCTGTACGCGGTCGTCCACGGCGGCATGGGGATCACGCTGGGGGTCTTTCTGGCGGCGCTGTGGCGCAGCCTGCGGCCGCGCGGGGCGGCCTGAGAAACACCCGACCGAGGGGAGCGCTCGCATGAACAAGCGCAAGTCCATCGCCCTGGTGGCCCACGACAACCGCAAGAAGGACCTGGCCGAGTGGGTGCAGTACAACCACGGCACCCTGCGGGGCCACGACCTGGTTTGCACCGGCACCACGGGCCGCCTCATCGAGCAGACCCTGGTTGACAAACAGGTCGAGGAGGGCGACGGCGGTCCGGCGGCGCGGATCACGCGGCTGCGCTCAGGGCCCCTGGGCGGGGACCAGCAGCTGGGGGCGATGATCGCGGAGGGGCGCATCGACATCCTCATCTTCTTTTGGGATCCCATGGAGGCGCAGCCCCACGATGTGGACGTCAAGGCGCTCCTGCGCATCTCCGTGGTGTGCAACGTGCCGGTGGCCTGCAACCGCTCGACCGCCGATTTCCTGATCTCCTCGCCGCTGCTGGGGCAGGCCTACGAGCCCATCCTCAAGGACTGGTCGGTCTACCTGAATCGCGAGCTGGAGTGACGCCGGACATGGATAAGCCTGCCCATGGAGAAGGCAAGACAAGGCTCTTGCTCCTGTGCGGCGCACTTGCCGGACCATTGTTTTGCATCGCCTGGTTTAGCGAAGGACTTGCCCGTGACGGTTACGATCCCCTGCGGCACGCCATCAGTGGGCTTTCATTAGGTGAAAATGGCTGGACACAAATTGCCAACTTCATTGTCACCGGCATCTCGACCGTCGCCCTGGCTTTTGGCTTGAGCAGGGCATTCCGGTCAGGGCGTACGAGAACGTGGACAACCATACTCATCACAACGGTTGGAATCGGTTTTCTGGGGACGGGCCTGTTTGCGTCTGATCCCATGAACGGTTATCCCCCCGGAACGCCCGCCTTGGTCCTGCCACCCACTCTTAGCGGGGCGTTCCACGTGTTCTTTTCATCGTTGATCTTCGGCTTGCCCGTAGCCTGTCTCGTGGTGGCGCGGAACTTCGATGATCGAGGTGAGGGCAGTTGGGCCATCTACGCGAGAAGTACAGCTGGGGTCTTCATCATTGTGTACCTCAGCGCGATGGCCGGATTCCTCCAACAGCAAGGGTTGGTGGATTATGCCGGTTTATTGCAACGCATCTCACTCGTTATCGTTTTGACCTGGATGACACTGCTTTCCTTCCACCTGCTTGACTCAACCCCGCATCATGGAGTGGTGGGCCCGTCGGCGGCAAGAGGCGGCATTTTGCCGCCCGACCCGGCACGATGCGCCGCTGAGGTAAAACCGGACAGATAAAGTATTCCCGTATCTTCTTCTGCGCTATCGCCCTCACGATTTGCCATGAAAACGGCAACGCACTTGCAGGCGGTCACGGTCGGCCGCCCGCGCCGCGGGCGCCGGCGGCCGCCGAATGGCCACGGCGACGGCATCGTTCCGCCGCCGCGCAGCGAACAAACGGATCGAGGAGGACGACGATGGCGATGCGTGCGATCACGACGATCATGACGATCCTGGCCGCGCTGGCCCTGCTGGCCCTGGCCGGCTGCAGCAGCGACGACGGCGACCCCACCGCCCCGGGGGGCTCGACCGTGACCTTCACCGACTACGCCTCGCGGCTGTCGGCGGTGGCGCCCCCCGAGTTCACGTCCCTGTCCAAGGCCGGCGCCGACAGCGGCTACGGATGGTGGATGAACGGCGATTACCCCCTGCTGGGCAAGGCCGTGGGCAACGCCCTGTCGGACGAGCCCATGTCCCTGTACCGCAACCTGAACACCCTGGATGCGACCATCGCCATGATCGAGGGCCTGGTGGCCCAGGGCGAGGGCGGCACCGGGACCGGCACCTTCACCGTGGACACCCTGACCGCGCCGGTGGCGATCCCGGCCGGGGCGCAGGGCGCGCTGGGCTTCGCGCAGATCGAACTGCAGCAGGTAGCCCGCTTCGCCCTGGCGACGGGCGGCTACGAGGTGCACCTGGCCTGGGCGCAGACGGAGACCGACGAGTCGGTGCTGACCTGGATGAACGAGGGCGCCGACGGTGCGACCATCTTCTACGCCACCCACGACCTGCAGACCGACCACGTGGAGATCCGCGGCGCGACCTACAAGGAGGGGCAGGACGAGACCGCGTCCTGGATCTACCACATCGGCACCGCGGACGCCGACAACTCGGCCTTCACCTACAACATGGCCTGGTACAGCAGCACCATGGGCGATACGCCGGGCCTGGGCTGCGTGCAGGGCAGCGGCGACCGGGACACGGTCTTCGGCCTGCGCTTCCACCAGTACCGTGCGCCCTGGAGCAGCGGCCAGTACGACTGGCAGGTCCTGGAGCAGCTCTTCGGGCCGGTCGGCGCCGAACCCTACGCCGACCTGAACGTGGACGGCCAGTATCCGGCCGCGCACGCCGGCCTGATCGACGAGGCGGCCATGTTCCTCTACGACGACATGCCCCACGCGCTGTTCGCGAGCCCCTTCGCGAACTAGGCGGCGCGGCGAAAGCCGGAATCGTAGCCCCCGGCCGGGATGGTCGGGGGCCTCGTCGTGCGATCCACCAGCCCATGGGGTTGCGGTCGGGCTCAGGAATCAGGGGACGCCGGTTCGTCGCGCGGCTCGACGAGCACGTCGGGCGGGCGTTCGTGTCGCTCGTCGGCGCCCAGCAGCCGCTCGAGAGTGCTCGGCTCCTGCTCGTCTTGATGCGTCTCACGGCTGATGTCCGCCAGGGATTCCGGCTGGATCCAGCCGCGCTCGACCGCGTGCTCGGCCATGGCCAGACTGGTCTTCGTCAGCAGGAGCGTGCTGCCGTGTCCGACGATTTCCTTGGCCAGTTCGCCGATGGCCGCGGGCCGTTGCAGGTCATGGTCGATGTTGCGCACGTAGACCGCGAGGATGCGCTCTCCATGGTCGTCCACGATGTCCCGGTAGATCTCCGGATCCTGCTCGCCGCTGTCGCCGACCAGGATGAACGGCAGGTCGGGATAGGTGTCCAGGATGGACTCGATGGAGCGCAGCTTGTGAGCGCGCTGGGCACTCTTGTCCGCCGGCGAGAGGGCCTCGTCGCTGATCCCCCAGTTGCGCAGGAACATCACCGGACCGTCGGGGAATTCCTTCAAGCGCAGGAAATCGACCAGCAGATCATAGAGGTTCCAGGGGCCGTTGGAGACGTAGAAGAGCGGGTTGGGGCCGCCCCCCTCGGCCCCGCGGCGCAGGGCACGGTAGAAGGCAGCGGCGCCCGGGAAGGGCAGCCGCGTGTTCGCATTGCCGAGGAAGACGGTGCGCGCCATGCGCAACAGGTTGGTGGCGTCGGACTTCAGCACGGTGTCGTCGATGTCGCTGATGACGCCGAACCGGGCCGACGGCGAGGGGACGAGCACCTCGGTCCCGGCGCGGACTGGTCCGGACTGCTTGTCCGAGCGCGGTTCAATGAGCTCGAACTCGACCCGTTGCCATTCCTCCTGGCGCTGCTGCGGCCGTTGCGGCGGCTCCAGCCAGGCGGAAAACTGCCCCTCCTCGTCGGCCTCGATCTCCCGCTCCTGCCCGCCGGCGCTCACGCGCAGCCGCGCATGCGGCACCTCGTGCGAGGCCAGGCGGCGGTACATGGCGAGCATGTTGCGCCAGATGGAGTCATCATCGCGCGGTGAGCGGATACCCTGGTCCTCCAGCACGCGGCCGTGGACGAACAGGCGTGCGGAGGTGCCGAAGCTGCGGTAGGGCACGATCTTGATCGGCTCGGGTCCGCCCAGGGCGTAGGCGAGCCGGTACTTCAGGCGGTCGAACTCCGACTCGACATCATCGACGAACTCGGTCAGCACGCGTTTCCAGTCGCTCATGCCGACAGGATAGGCGAGGCGGGGCCACGCGGCCATCATCTCGCCACATGGCAGAAGATATCCCGTCCTCTCTCTCGTTTTTCCTCTGGCCGGGAGCAATCGCCGACGGTTCCGGGGGCGAATGGCGGGGGTTCCTGTTCCCTACTAGATTGTCCTTCTCATATGGACTCCGGGCGCCGGTCAGCACAGGTCGGCAGCAATGTCAAGCGGAGTTTGTTCCTGATTTGAGAGGAGCCTAATATGCGAACACATAACAACATCCTGGCGGCATTCCTGGCGCTGGCCCTGCTCGTGCCGTCCATCGCGACCGCACAGCACGACCAGGATACCCAGAAAGATCGTGCTCGTGACAAGAATCAGCGCGACCAGCAGCAGGTCCAGCAGGTCCAGCAGGACCAGCAGTACCAGCAGGACCGGCAGGACCGGCAGGACCGGCAGGACCAGCAGGTCCAGCGGGACCAGCGGGCCAACCAGAACTTCCAGCCCAGGCTCCATCAGGCCGACGAGCTGATCGGGGCCACCGTGAAGAACACGCAAGGCGAGGAAATCGGCAATATCAAGGATCTGGTGATGGACAGCCAGCACCAGAACGTCAGCTACGCCGTCCTGGCCTTCGGCGGTTTCCTCGGCCTGGGCAAGGACCTGCGCGCGATCCCCTGGCAGGCCCTGACGATCCAGCGCGGCGCCTCCGGGTCCGAAGAGCGCGGCATGCGGACTGATCGCTCCGGTCGCGATCGTGACCAGGATAACGAGATCTCCATCGTGCTGAACGCGTCCAAGGAGCAGCTGGAGAATGCCGAGGGGTTCTCCGACGACAACTGGCCCGACACAGGAAACGAGCGATGGACCCAGGACGTCCGCTCCTCCTTCGATGGCAAAACCGACAACCAGGGTCGCGAGTCCACGACGATGGCCGACCGCAACACGGACGCCGATCGTCGCTACCGCGACAAGGTCGGCGAACAGAAGGCCATGAAGTCGCGCCGGTTGAGCAACGTCATGGGCGAGACCATGAAGGACCACAGGGACGAGGACATCGGCGAGATCGAGACGGTTCTGATCGACGCGAACCGGGGCGCCCTGGCCTACGCCGTCGTGGATGTCTCGGACCTCGACGATCTGGGCGACACCGAGCAGGTGGCCATCCCCTGGCGGGCGTTGCAGACCCGCGGCGACGAGCTGACGTTGACGACCGAGGTGGCCTCGCTGGACCGCATGAAGTACGCAAGGGACGGCCGGAACCAGCTGGAGAACCGCGCCCGGGCCAGCGAGCAGCACGCCCTCTGCAAGACCGAGCCGTACTGGCAGGGCCCCGACGATGCGAGCCAACGCGACGGCCAGAGCCCGCAGCGCGGTACCGGGCAGGACGATCGCTACGGCACCCAGGCCGCCACCACCACGATCACGGGAAAGATCACGAAGGTCATGAACGAGGACGGCGACCTGCGCTTCGAGGTGATGACGGACGACGGTCGCCGCATCATCGTCGATGCGGGGCGGAAGTCGCTCGCGGACCAGTCGTCGAGCGAAGGCCCGCAGCAGACGAAGTTCAAGAAAGGTGACCAGGTGACGGTGACCGGCACCCAGCAGACCATGGGCGATGGCCAGGCGACCTTCATGGCGCAGACCATACGCAGCGGCAGCGGCGAGCTGGACGTGCAGCGGACCGGCCAGGACCGCAAGCGCGACAACAAGTAGACGGTAGAAGGCACTGGCGGCCGGCCGTCGATCGAGGCCGGGTGGACAGCGCCTTGGGATCTAGCGGCGATCGCTGCCGGAGATGGTGTCCTTCTCGATGGCGCGCGATTCGTCCCATCGTCCAAGACGGGTGCTCTCCAACAGCACCACTGCATCGATGGGTGCGGAGCCGATAGCTACGCCGCCGTGGCCCGCCACGGCGGCGTAGTTGCGTTGGGGGCCCAGCGGATCCGGCTCCACCGCGGCTGCGGGCATCTCGGTGATCACTGCCTGCGCCCCGTCACCCAGGGACGGATCGAAGACATGCAGGCTGTGCACCATGACGCCATGCTCGGGATCGATGGTCACGCTCATGCCGGTCAGCAGGACCGCGTGGCCGGTGCCATCGCTGCGCTTGTAGAGCAGGATCGCCGGCGAACGCCGCAGCAGGTGGTTGTAGAGCACGTCGGCGGAGGGCGACCCGCCCAGGTGTCGGCCGGCCATCCGGATCGGTGCTCCGTCCAGGGCGCGGAACAGCCCGGTGGCCCCATTCACCATGTCGGCGGGCTTGCCGCCGAGATTCACCCCGACACCCAGGGTGCGCGCGACCACCTGCTCCTGGGGCAGGTCGATGCCGGCGAAGGCCATGGCCATCTCGATGCACGACGCCCAGCACCACTCGCTGGCCCGCTGCGCGCGGAAGTAGGTGGCAAATTCCTGATCAGGGATGCCGACGAACTCCCCGGCGGGCACGGCTCCAGCGGCGCCGAGACCGAGCAGGAGGGTCAGGATGGCGAGGATCCGGATACTCGTCATGGTGCCTCTCTGGTCCGCCTGGTCGCAAGGGCGGACGCTCTGATTCCGGGTCTGCTGCCTGTGCGGTCGGCAACGGTGGCTCCGGCTTCGCAAGCCGTGGACCTGATCAAAATAACATACGTGATATCTTTATTTTCAAGGTAAGTTTTATCCGAAATGGCAATTTGCTCTGGTAGGTGTCTAAGCGATAGCGCTGGAATGGTTTAACATTACAGGCGGCGAGCCTTTAGCGAGGTGTCCGGTGCGCGTCATTGGCGAACAGGGGGAGGGGGCGATCACGGGGAGCGATGCAAAGACGCTCGCGGCAGCCAGGCGGTCGACGGCCTGCTGCAGGCGGTCAGGCCACCACCAGCCGCGGAACCTCGTTGGGCAGGCGCACCAGCACCTCGTAGTTCAGGTCGTAGGTGCGCTCGCCGAAGGCGCCCACGCTGATGTCCTGCTCGCCCTGGCGGCCGATGATCACGACCTCGTCGCCCAGCTTCACGCCGGGTACGTCGGTCACGTCGGCGGTGAACATGTTCATGTTCACCACGCCCACCACGGGGCAGCGGGCGCCGTGGATCAGCACGTGGCCCAGGTTGCCCTGGGCCCGGGCGAAGCCGTGGTAGTAGCCGGTGGGCACCGCCGCCAGGCGCAGCTGGCGCCCGGCCTGGTAGCTGTTGCCGTAGCCCACGTACGCGCCGGCGGGCACGGTCTTCAGGTTCATCACGCGGCTCTTCCAGGTGAGGATGCGCTTGAGGATGGGGCCGCGGCGGAGGCGGCCGTTGCCCCGGTCGGCGATGTAGCGCAGCCGGGTCTCCTGGCTGGGCCAGTAGCCGTACTGGGCGATTCCCGGGCGCACCAGGTCGAAGATGCACTCGGGGTAGTTGAAGATCACCGCCGAGCAGGCCGCGTGGCGGCGCACGTCGGCGAAGCCCTCGGCGGCGAACAGCTCGGAGTACTCCCGGAAGACGACGATCTGCTCGCGGATGCGGAAGTCGTTGCTGGACGACTCGGCCCCGGCGAAGTGGGTGCACAGGCCCTCGGCCACCAGCAGCTCCGGGTGCCGGTGCAGCCGCTCCACCGCCCGCAGCAGCGAGCGCCGCGACAGGCCCACCCGGTGCATCCCCGTCTCCACCTCCAGGTGGACCCGCGCCGGCCGGCCCACCCGCCGCGCCGCGCGCAGGGCGGCGTCCAGTCGCGCCAGGTCGAAGACGTAGAAGGCGATGCCGTGCTCGACGGCCCAGCGCAGGTCGTGGTCGTCGATGTAGCCCATGATCAGGATGCTGCTGTCGGCGGTCCGGGCGGCCAGCACACGCGCGGCCTCCTCGGCGCCGTACACCGCGAAGTGGCGCACGCCGCAGCGCTCGGCCAGCGGCACGTAGTACTCGATGCGGTGGCCGTAGGCGTTGCCCTTGACCACCGACACGAAGCGCGTCGTCTTGCCGATGCGCCGCCGCAGGAACTGCAGGTTGGCGCGGAGGGCCGACTCGCTCAGCTCGATCCAGGTGGGCGGGCGGACGCCGGTCTCAGTCAATGGGCTCCTCCAGCAGGACGCGCAGGGCGCCGTCGAGCATCGCGCTGCCGGTGGGGATCAGCGCGTCGGGAAAGTCGTAGTCCGGGTGGTGCAGGGCGGGCAGGTCCACGCCCGCGCCCAGGCCGAACAGGGCGCCCGGGCAGACCGACGTGAAGTGGCCGAAGTCCTCCGACCAGGCGAAGGGGTGGTCGGGCCGGACGACCTCCAGGCCCAGATCGCCGGCGACCCGGCGCACCGCGGCCACCGCGGCGGCGTCGTTGACCACGGCGGGGAAGATCTCCGTCCACTCGACGGTGCATTCCAGGCCGAAGGAGGCGGCCAGGCCGCGGGCCAGCTCCTCGCAGCGGGCGGCCAGGCGATCCATGACCTCCTCGCGGCTGCTGCGCAGGGTGGCCATCACGCGGCCGCGACCGGGGCTGGTGCCGAAGGCGGGGCCGCCCACGTCGATGCCCACGATCGTCACCTGGGCGGCCTCGTGCAGGGCGGTGTGGTTCTGGGGGGCGGCCGCCAGGGCCTGGACCAGGGCCGCGGCCGCCAGGGCGGGGCTGCGGCCGGCCTCGGGCTCGGCGGCGTGGGATGTGGCTCCCCGCAGGCCGACGATCAGGCCGCGCGAGGCGCCGGCGAAGGGTCCCTCCCGCAGCACGACCGTGCCCAGGGGGAAGCCCGGCAGGTTGTGCAGGGCGAGCACACGGTCCGGGCGCAGGGGCGCGAAGGCGGGGTCGTCCAGCACGCGCGCGGCGCCGGCGCCCGTCTCCTCGGCCGGCTGGTACAGCAGCACCACGCGCCCGCGGGCGGGCCGCCGCGCGGCCAGCAGGTGGGCCAGGCCCGTGAGCATGGCCATGTGCCCGTCGTGCCCGCACTTGTGGGCCGAGCCCTCGTTCTCGGACGCGTAGGCCAGTTCCGGCGAGTCCGGCAGGGGCAGCGCGTCCATGTCCGCGCGCACCAGCACCGTGGGGCCGTCGGCGGCGCCGGCATACACGGCGGCGACACCGTGGCCGCCCAGGCCCGCGACGACCTTGTCCGGCTCCGCGGCGGCGACGGCGTCGGCCAGCAGGGCGGCCGTGCGCTCTTCCCGACCCGAGGGTTCGGCGTTGCGATGCAGGACCCGGCGCAGGGCGACCAGGTCCGCTACGATGTCCTGCGGCAGCTTCGCCAACTCGCGACCCTCCTTGTTTGCGGCGGCATCATCTTCTATGGTAAGTGGGAACCCCGGAAACACAAACCACCACCGAGGAGTGAGTCTTGAATCCCAACAGAGGTGATGATCCGGAACTTCGGTTCCACAAGGTGAAGACTGAGGACGATTTTCCGGCCTGGGCCCCGCGCGACACCTGCGTGCGCTTCTTCCACGAGACGATGAAGCCCTACAACGACGAGATTCCCGACGTGGAGCGGGCCCTCGACTACGCCCTGGTCCCCGGCAAGGGGCAGGGCGGCTTCGTGATGCTCGCGCATCTGGACGAGGAGCTGGTGGGGGCGCTCTGCATGCTGGACACCGGCATGTCGGGCTACATCCCGGAGAACATCCTGCTGTTCGTCAGCGTTTCGCCCGACGCGCGCGGGCAGGGCATCGGCGGCAAGCTGATCGATCACTGCCTCGAACAGGTCGACGGCGACGTGAAGCTGCACGTCGAGTACGACAATCCGGCCAAGCGGCTCTACGAACGGCTGGGCTTCACCACCAAGTACGCCGAGATGCGCCGCACCCGGGACGCCAGGTCATGAACCGTCTGACCCTGGACCTCGAGACGCTGCACCACAACATGCGCACCGTGGACGGCTGGGTCACCGCCCACGGCGCGTCCTGGTCCCTGGTGACGAAGGTCCTGTGCGGCCACGGGGAGACCCTGCGCGGCCTGCAGCTGATGGGCGTCTCGTCCATGGCCGACTCGCGCCTGGGCAACCTCGAGGCCATTGCCGCGCTGCCCGGGCCGGTGGAGACCTGGTACCTGCGGCTGCCGCACATGCCGGCCATCGAGCCCATCGTGCGCATGACCGACGTGAGCCTCAACAGCGAGTCCGCGGTGATCCACGCCCTCAACCGTGAGGCCGGGCGCCAGGACAAGCTGCACCGCGTGGTCATCATGATCGAGCTGGGGGACCTGCGCGAGGGCGTGCTGCCCGGTTCGCTGTTGGGGTTCTACGCGGGTATCTTCGAGCTGCCGCACATCGAGGTGCTGGGCGTGGGCAGCAACCTCGGCTGCCTCTCGGGGGCAGTGCCGTCGCTGGACCAGTTCAGCCAGCTGTCGCTGTACCGCGAGCTGCTCGAGCTGAAGTTCGGGCGCAAGCTGCCCATGATCTCCGGCGGCACCAGCGCCGTGCTGCCCATGCTGCGGGACGGCCAGCTGCCCAGAGCGGTCAACCACTTCCGCATCGGCGAGTCGGTGTTCCTGGGCACCGATCTGGTCAACGGCGGCATCCTCGCCGGCCTGCGCGACGACGCGGTCACCCTCGAGGTGGAGATCGTCGAGATGCGGGAGAAGAGCCTCACGCCCCAGGGCGAGACCACGGACATGACGCCCTTCGAGGATTTCCAGATCGCCGAACACGCGGTGGGCGAGCGCGGATACCGGGCGGTGGTCACCGTCGGCCAGCTCGACACCGAGGTGCGCGGCCTCGCCCCCCTGGACGACCGCTATGCCGTGGTCGGCGCCAGCAGCGACCTGGCCGTGGTCCACGTGGGCGACAACCCCGAGGGCCTGAAGGTGGGGGACACCATCTCCTTCCGGCCGTCGTACGGCGCGCTGGTGCGCCTGATGCACGGCCGGTACATCGACAAGATCGTGGTGCCGGACCTGGAGGCCTGGGCCACGCGCATGTCCCGGACCGAGCCGGTGGACCTGCCGCCGGTGATCGACTCGCTGACCGACGAATCGGCCGAGTGAGCGGGTGCGGCGGCCCGCAGCCGGTAATCGAGGCCCCGATTTCCTGGTCTATTACAACGCACCTCGGTCGTTACCGGTTTGACCTGGGTGACACTGCTCCCCCTAGCGCACGAGCATGACGCGGCGCGTTGCGCGCACCGTCGGGCCTTCCACGCGCACGAAGTAGAGTCCGCTGGGCCGATCGTCGGCCGCCAGCTTGAACAAGTGATCTGCCTCCTCTGTTGATCATGGGCGATTGAAAGGTCGTTTGGCAATACAGGATCAATAAACACGCTTATAGTGCTTCGCACAATAGCGATGATCGCCGGGAGGGCGCGCCGACGTGCTGGGCTACTTCCGGGATCCCATGGAGCTTTATCGTCCGCGCCAAGGGCAATCCGGAATCGCTGTCGTCGTCACCGCAAGCCGCGAAATTCCGGTTGCGGCACGGGCGCGCCGCGTCCAATCTCGACGCGGTCCCGTTCGGCGGCGCCGTTCCCCACGGCCGGCCCGCGCGATCAGGCCGATAATCGCAGCGCCATCGCGTTCGGGAAGGAATCCGCATGAACCCCAGGGTGACTTCACCGGCCGGACGTGCACCGGCCGCCACACGGATGGCAGTGCGGGCACTATGGCGTCTCGTCCTGTCCTCAACCGCGGCGACAGTTGCCCTTGCGGCGACCCCGGTGGCGGAACCG
>JBHEPC010000252.1:0-4143 GCA_046260475.1 Candidatus Krumholzibacteriia bacterium
GGGCCGGGTCGGTGACCGCCCGCCGCAACCAGCGCGCCACCACGTCGGACTGGATGGAGCTGGAGAAGAAGCGCGGCATCTCCATCAGCTCGACCGTGCTGCAGTTCGACTACCAGGGGTTCCGCGTCAACCTTCTGGACACCCCGGGCCACGCCGACTTCTCCGAGGACACCTACCGCGTCCTGACGGCGGTGGATGCGGCGATCATGGTCATCGACGCGGCCAAGGGCATCGAGAGCCAGACGCGGAAGCTGTTCGAGGTCTGCCGCCGGCGCGGCGTGCCGATCTTCACGTTCATCAACAAGCTGGATCGGCCGGCGCGCGAGCCCCTGGCGCTGCTGGACGAGCTGGAGGACGTGCTCGGCATCGCGGCCTGCCCCATGAACTGGCCGCTGGGCACGGGCTCGGACTTCCGGGGCGTCTGGGACCGGCGCTCGCGCATGGCGCACCTGTACGAGCTGACGCCCCGCGGCACCTTCCGCGCGCCCGTCACCAACGTCGACCTCTCGGCGCCGCTGATCCGCGACCGCCTGAGCGCGGTCGCCTACGGGTCCCTGGTCGAGGAGATCGCCCTGCTGGACGGCGCCGGCACCCCGTTCGATCTCGCGGCGATCCGCGCGGGACGGCTGACCCCCGTCTACTTCGGGAGCGCGCTCAACAACTTCGGCGTGCAGCTGCTGCTGGACGGGTTCCTGGCGCATTCGGTGCCGCCGGGCCCCCGCAGCAGCGGCACCGACGTGGTCCGGCCTGACCACGGCCCGTTCAGCGGCTTCGTCTTCAAGATCCAGGCGAACATGAACCCCCGGCACCGCGACCGCGTCGCCTTCGTCCGCGTCGTCTCCGGCAAGTTCACCCGCGACATGACCGTGACCGTGGCGCGGACCGGGGCGCGCACCCGCCTGGCGAACGCAGCGCGCCTGTTCGGCCGCGAACGCGAGACCGTGGACGAGGCCTACCCGGGCGACGTGGTGGGCATCGTCGGCAACTCGCGCCTGGTCATCGGCGACACGCTCACCGAGGACCCCGCCATCGCCTACGACGAGATTCCCCGCTTCACCCCCGAGTGCTTCGGCTTCATCGAAGCCGCCGACACGGCGACCTTCAAGCGCTTCCGCGACGGCCTGGACCAACTCCTGGAAGAGGGCGTGGTCCAGCGCTTCGAACAGCCCGACGCCAGCCGCCGCCGGCAGCTGCTGGGCGCCGTCGGGCCGCTCCAGTTCGAGATCGTCCAGTACCGCCTCGAGAGCGAATACGGCGCCGCGTCGCGCTTCACCACCTCGCCCTGGTCCGTCGGGCGGTGGCTCGACCCGGCACAGGACGACGGGGACCTGGACCTGCCGCGCGACGCCTGCCTCGTCGAGGACGACCACGGCCGTCCGGTCGTCCTGTTCGCGAACGAGTGGAGCTTGCGGTCCTACCATGAACGGCATCCAAAGCGGGTGCTGGGCGGGCCGCCGTTCCGGGGAGAGGTGGGGCGGTGATGCGGGGATCCCCAACGGAGGCCACGCTGCCGGCGGGTCAGCCCGGCGCGGCGCCGGGATACGCCGCGCTCCTGCGCGCCAGGCCGCAGGTCCTGTCCTTCGGCGTGCTGCTGACGCTGTTCTCCAGCTTCGGGCAGACGTTCCTGATCTCCGTGTTCGTGCCGCTGTTTCTGGCCTCGTTCTCCCTGAACACGGCGCAGTTCGGCACGCTGTACGCCGTGGCGACCCTGCTTTCGGCGGCCAGCCTGCCCTACTTCGGCCGCTTGCTCGACCGGGTCGCGCTGCCCCGCTTCAGCCTCGCGGTGGGGGGCGGCCTGGCGTTGGCCTGCTTCGGTCTGGCGCTGGCGCCGAACACGGCCGTCCTGTTCCTGGCCGTGCTCGGGTTGCGCCTGACCGGCCAGGGTCTGCTCAGCCTGACCGCGGTCACGACCATGGCCCGGGTCTTCGACCGGGGGCGCGGGCGGGCGCTGAGCGTCACGGGCGTCGGCTACCCGTTGGGCGAGGGCCTGCTGCCGCTGGGCGTCGTCGCGCTCGTGCACATGGTGGGGTGGCGCCTGAGCTGGGGAATCCTCGGCGCGGTGGTCCTGCTGCTCCTGCTGCCGCTGATGATCTGGCTGCTGCGCCACGTGCCGACCGGCGGCGCCGCGGACGAACGGACCATCGCCCCGGCCGCGCGCCGGCCGGGCCTGCTGCGCGACGCGCGATTCTACGCGCTGCTGCCCATCGGCATCTTTTTGCCCCTGGTCCTGACGGCGCTGTTCCTGTACCAGGTGCCCCTGGCGGCTTCCCGCGGCTGGTCGCTGCAGGTCATGGCCTCGGCGTTCGTCGGCTTCGCCGTCGCGCGGCTGGTCGGCTCCCTGGCCATCGGTCCGCTGATCGACCGGTACGCCGCGCGCCGCCTGTTCCCCCTGATCCTCGTGCCCGTCAGTGTCGGCCTGGTCGCCCTGAGCCTCGGCACGGCACCGTCGATCGCCTTCGTCTACCTGTTCCTGGCCGGGGTCAGCCAGGGCATCGCCGGCCCGGTCATGACCGCGCTCTGGGCCGAGGTCTACGGCGTCGCCTCCCTGGGCGCCACCAAGGGCACGGTGGCGACGATCGGCGTGTTCGCGACCGCCCTGGGCCCGGCGATGCTCGGGGCGCTGCTCAACGCGGGCGTGCCGTTCGCCGTGATCATCCCGGGTTGCGCGGGACTTGGCCTGATGATCGTGGTTTTCAGCTTGCTTGTGCGGGGGAGGCTGGTTGCGGCTGCGGACCTGCACCGCAGCCCCGGTGCGGCGCCTTGCCCACAGGCGGGGGTGTGATCCGGCGGGTCAGTCGTCGTCGCTCCGCAGAACCGCCTCCACCGACCTGACCGTCTCCGGCGTGAACTGCTCCAGTTCCCCGGGCTCCAGGAGGCCGAGCGACGCGATCACGTGCAGGTGCAGCAGCATCATCGAGCGCCGCGGGTCGTCGAAGGCCGCCTTCATCTCCTGGTCCCTGTCGTGCAGCCAGCGTGCGATCGCGACGTAGCGGTCGTAGTCCGTGCCGGCCTCGTCGCGGAGCAGGCGGTCTACGCCCGCGAGGGCGTGCCGGCAGAAGCGCTGCAGCGCGGCCTCGCGCAGTTCGCGGAACACTTTCCAATCGGATTCGGGGCCTCGCTGGGTCATGGCTACCGTCCTTTCGTTCGGCAGGGTTCAATGCCAGTTCCCGTCTCCCCTGCCACTATACCCCACTTCATATATCCTGTAACCACCGCGCCCACCCGCGCGCCCGACCCCGACCCAGTTCCCGGCGCCCTCGCGCCTCGCCATAAGGAGACCGACCCATGAGCACCCGCCTGATCACCGTCTTCGGCGCCACCGGCGCCCAGGGCGGCGGCTTGGCCCGGGCCATCCTCGCCGACCCCGCCGCCGGCTTTACCGTCCGCGCCGTCACCCGCAAGCCCGACTCCGAAGCCGCGCAGGCCCTCAAGAAGGCCGGCGCCGAGGTCGTCGCCGCCGACCTGGACGACACCGCCTCGGTCGCCGCCGCCCTCGACGGCGCCTGGGGCGCGTTCTGCGTCACCAACTTCTGGGAGCACTTCTCGCCGGAGAAGGAACTGGCCCAGGCCGACGCCATGGCCAAGGCCGCCAAGGACGTGGGCGTGGGCCATGTGATCTGGTCCACGCTGGAGGACACGCGCACGCTGCTGCCGGTGGGCAGCGGCCGCATGCCGGTGCTGATGCAGAAGTACAACGTGCCCCACTTCGACGCCAAGGGCGAGGCCAACCGGTGCTTCACCGGCCGCGGCCTGCCCGTCACGCTGCTGCACACCTCGTTCTACTGGGACAACTTCATCGCCTTCGGCATGGGGCCGCAGCCGGGACCCGACGGCGAGCTGGCCATCACCCTGCCCTTGGGCGAGTCCCGCCTGCCGGGCATCGCGGTCGAGGACATCGGCCGCTGCGCCCTGGGCGTCCTGCGGGCCGGCCCGGACGGCGTGCCGCAGACCCTGGGCATCGCCGGCGAGCATCTGACCGGGGTCGAGATGGCCACGGGTTTCAGCCGCCTGCTGGGCCGGCCGGTGAAGTACAACGCCATCGATCTGGACGCCTACCGCGGCCTGGGCTTCCCCGGCGCCGACGACCTGGGCAACATGTTCCAGTTCAAGCAGGAGTTCGCGGACGAGTTTGCGGGGCTGCGG
>JBHEPC010000310.1:0-2794 GCA_046260475.1 Candidatus Krumholzibacteriia bacterium
GCCGCGACAGCGTGCGCTTCGCCGTGCGCCTGGACGATTTCCCCGGCATCCACGATCACGACTGGCTGGACGCGGGCTTCACCGCCACACACGCGTGGCGCACCTACAGCGTGCCGCTGGCCGGCCGCACGACCCGCTGGACCGGGCGGCCCTTCGACCTGACCGACGTGGACGCCCTGACCGTCTTCCTGGTCGCCCCCCGCGACTCGGTCAGCCTCGAGGTGGACGACATCCGCCTGCGCTGATCAGCCGCCGAAGTTCTTCGCGGCGAAGTCCCAGTTCACGACGTTCCACCAGGCCTCGATGTAGGCCGGCCGCGCGTTGCGCTTGTCGATGTAGTAGGCGTGCTCCCAGACGTCGATCGTCAGCAGCGGCGTCTCGCCGGTGGTCACCACGGAGCCCGCGTTGCCGGTGCTGGTGATGCCCAGCTTGCCGTCGGCATTCTTGACCAGCCAGGTCCAGCCCGAGCCGAAGTTGCCCGCGGCGGCCTTGCTGAACTTGTCCTTGAACTCGGCGAAGCTGCCGAAGGAGGCCTTGATGGCGTCGGCCAGCTTGCCCGAGGGCTCGCCGCCGCCCTTGGGGCTGAGCCCGTTGAAGTAGAAGGTATGGTTCCAGACCTGCGCGGCGTTGTTGAAGATGCCGCCGGCCGGGGCCTTGCGCACGATGTCCTCGAGGCTCATGCTCTCGAACTCGGTCCCGGGGATCAGGCCGTTCAGGTTCTTGACGTACGCCGCGTGGTGCTTGTCGTGGTGGTACTCCAGCGTCTCGGCGGAGATGTGGGGCTCCAGCGCGTTCTTCGCGTACGGCAGTTCGGGCAGCGTGTGGGCCATGACGAGCCTCTCCTTCGTTCGGGTCCGGGCGGCCGCGGCCGCGCAACGATGTGCACGCGCCACAGCATAATTCCGATCGCGACAATCGCAATCAGCCGAGGGCTTTCACCTCGGCGTGGCGGAAGCAGCCGGTCTCGTGGTCGTTGACCAGCCCGACGGCCTGCATGAAGGCGTAGCAGATGGTGCTGCCCACGAACTTGAAGCCGCGCCGCTTGAGGTCCCGGCTCAGGGCGTCGGACTCGGGCGTGCGCGCCGGCACGTCGGCCAGGCGAAGCCAGGCGTTCTGCCGCGGCCGGCCGCCGACGAAGCCCCACAGGTAGGCGTCGAAGCTGCCGAACTCCTTCTGCACCTCCAGAAACGCGCGGGCGTTGGTCACCGCGGCGGCCACCTTCAGCCGGTTGCGCACGATGCCCGGGTCCGCCAGCAGGGCGGCGACCTTGCGCTCGTCGTAGCGCGCCACCCGGGCCGGGTCGAAGCCGTCGAACACCTCGCGGTAGCGTGCGCGCTTGGCGAGGATCGTCGCCCAACTGAGGCCCGCCTGCGCCCCTTCGAGGATCAGGAACTCGAAGAGCAGGCGGTCGTCGTGGACGGGCACGCCCCATTCCTCGTCGTGGTAGGCTTCGTAGTGGGGCGAGGGGCTCTGGGCCCAGCCGCAGCGTTGCAAGCGGATCCTCCCCGGTCGATGGGCGCCGGCTCAGCCGCCGGCCGGCTTGGCCGCGTGGCCGCGCTCGCGCAGCAGCCGGATGACCTTCTCCCGCTGGTCCCCCTGGATCTCCACCGCGCCGTCCTTGACGCTGCCCCCGGTGCCGCAGGCACGCTTGAACTCGCGGGCCAGGTCGTCCAGGGCGGCCGCGTCCAGGGCCAGTCCCCGCACGACGGTCACGGCCTTGCCCTTGCGCCCCTTCGTCTCCAGGAAGACGCGCACCACCCCGTCGCCGGCCGGTCCGGCATCAGGGCGGCGGCAGGTGCAGGCCTCCCGCGGCCGTCCGCAGCCGGCGCACAGGCTGCCGCCGTCGCTGGACCAGACCAGGCTGTGGTCGTCGTCGGGTCGCTTCATGGACAGGCTCCTGTCAGGTCCGGCGCCAGGCGGGAAGGCTAGCGCCCGCGCCGCCGCGGGTCAATCCCGCCGGCGGAGGGGTGGCTTATTTGGATATCTAGATCTATATATAAAACCAATACGCGCCAAGGATGTTGGAAGGCAAAGTCACCTGCCGCGCCCCAGGCGCTACCCCGCTCCAGGAGGAGAACCATGCCGTCCCCCAAGCCCCACTCCGCCGCCATCCTGGTCCTGGCCGCCGCCGCGGCTTTCCTGGCCACCGCCGGCCCGGCCCGCGCCCATTGCGACGCCGAGGCCGGACCGCTGATCCCCCAGGCCCGCGCCGCCCTCGACGCCGGGGACGTGACCCCGCTGCTGAAGTGGGTGCAACCCGGGGACGAGGCCGAGGTCGCCGCGGTCTTCGCCCAGGCCCGCGCCGTGCGCCAGGGCGGTCCCGAGGCCCGCGAACTGGCCGACCGCCATTTCGTCGAGACCCTGGTGCGCCTGCACCGGGCAGGCGAGGGCGCGCCGTATACGGGCATCAAGACCGGCCCCATCGACCCGGTCACCGCCATGGCCGACGAGGCCCTGGCCGGCGGTTCGGCGGACGAGATGATCGGCCGGCTGCAGGCCCACCTGGCCACGGCCGTCCGCGAACGCTTCGCCGCAGCTGCCGCGACCGCCGCGGACCAGGAGACCTCGACCGAGGCGGGGCGGCGCCACGTGGCCGCCTACGTCGCCTACATGCATTACCTGGAGAACCTGCACCGGGCGATCGCCGACCCGGACGCCCACGCCCACTGACCAGGCTGCCGCAATCAGCGGCGGAGGGCCCCCCGGGGGGCCCTCCCGGTCAGCCCATCATCTCCAGCATCGCCAGATCCACCGGCCCGGCCGGCAGCAGGGCCACGCGGCAGGAGATGCCCGC
>JBHEPC010000459.1:0-3467 GCA_046260475.1 Candidatus Krumholzibacteriia bacterium
ACTACAACATCATCATTCCGCTGCAGCAGCCCACGGGCGGCCCGACCATCCCGGTCGCGACCATCAACGGCGAATGCGCCGTGCCCACCAACGACGCCAGCTGGGGCGATGTGAAGTCCCTTTACCGGTAGGCGGGAGCAAGAGGGAGAGCACGGAGGCCGCCCGTCAGGGCGGCCTCCTGTTTTTGGGGGCCCGGCCGGGGTCGCGTCCCAGGCCGGTCCGTGCTAGGATCGGGTCGTCGCCGACCGGGAGGTTCCGACCTGCACCGCGACCGCCTGCCCTCCCCCACCCGCTCCGAGCGCGCGACCCGGCTGCTGGGCCTGGGCTTGGCCGCCCCCCTGCTGCTGGCCCTCGCCCTGCCCGTGGCCCTGACCATCGCCAAGGGGCCCGACTTCGGTCTCGCCGTGCACGAATTGCGCGTCGTCAGCGTGCGTCCGGGCGGCCCGGCCGCGGCGGCCGGCCTGGTGCCCGGCGACCGGGTGGCCGCGGTGGGCGACCGGTCCGTGGCCAACATGGCCGAATTCTACGCCGCCCTGGCGGCGGCTTCCCCCCACGCGCCCCTGCCCGTGACCGTCACCCGCAGCGGCGACGTGGCCTTGGCCGAGCTGCTGCCTGTGCGGCCCACCCGCGGCGCCATGATCCGCCACTACAGCACCTGGGTAACCGGCCTGGCCTTCCTGGCCATCGGCTGGTGGGTCTTCCTGCAGCGGGGCGACCTGGTGGCCCGGAACTTCTTCGCCCTCTGCTTCATCTTCGCGTTCTTCCTGAGCGACGTGCCGGACCACCCGGCCCCGGCGTACATGCACGTCAAGGACCACCTGCGCACCCTGATGCAGTACCTGCTGCCCGCCTACTTCCTGCGCTTCTTCCTGCTGTTCCCCAGCCCGGACCGGCGGGCTCCGCGCGCGGCGACGCGCCGCGTCCAGCGGCTGCTGCTGGTCCCGGGCCTGGTGCTCTTCGCCGCGGGCGCGCTGCTCGAGCCGCTGCTGGGCCAGGCCCCGGGAACGCCCGCCCACGGCGCGCTGCAGGCCGCAAGCCTCGCCTACTCCCTCGCCTTCTTTTTGGCCGGCCTGGTGGTCTTCGCCCGGCGCGCCCTGCGCCGCGACCGCCCCATCCAACGCACCAAGATGCTGGTGGTGCTGTCGGGCCTGGCCGCGGGCCTGCTGCCCTTCCTGGCGGCGATGGTCCTGGTGAACCTCGTGCCCGACGCCGCGGAGGGCCCGTGGCCGACCCTGGCCTTGAGCCTGGTCCTGGTGCCGGTGAGCTTCGGCCTGGCCATCATGCGCTACGGCGCCCTGGACGCCGCCTTCGTGGTGCGCGCCGGGCTGACGTACGGGTTGCTGACCCTGCTGCTGCTGGGGGCGTTCTTCCTGGTGGTGTTCGGCCTGGGGACGCTGCTGTCGCGGGTCTTCGCCGTCTCTGCCTACCCGGTGCTGTTGGTCATCGCCGCGGGCAGCAGCCTGGCGGTGCAGCCCCTGCGGCGCCTGGTCCAGGACTGGATCGACCGCACGTTCTACCCGGCGCGCCGCGTGCACCGGCGCGCGGTCGCCCGCCTGGGCGACGAGCTGGCCGGCCTGATCGAACTGGACGACGTGGTGGCCACCCTGGGCCGGCGCTTGCGCGACCTGTACCGTCCCGCCGGCTTCGCGGTGCACCTGTCCGCCGGACCCGGGCGGGACTTCGCCGCAGCGGACGGCGGCCCCGCCTTGCCGCCGGAGAGCGCCCTCGCGCAGCTGCTGGGCCGCCTGCGGCGGCCGGTCTTCACCGAGGAGGCCGAGGACCTGCTCTTCACCGGGGACGCGGACGCCTCGTCGCTGAGCCTGCTGACCCGGCTGGATGCGGTGCTGCTGGTGCCGCTGGTCAGCGGCAACCGCCTGGTGGGCTTCCTCTCCTTCGGCGTCAAGGGCGGCGGCGCCCTCTACAGCCAGGAGGACCTGCACAACCTGCGCGGCCTCGCCCTGCAGGCAGGTTCGCTCCTGGAGAGCCGCCGCTTCTACCGGGACGTCCTGGAGCAGCAGCGCCTGGAGGCCGAACTGGCCGTGGCCCGGGACATCCAGGCGCGGCTGCTGCCGACCGGCCCGCTGGTGACCCCGGCCTACGCCATCGCCGGGCGCAACGTCCCCTGCCAGGCCGTGGGCGGCGACTACTACGACTATTTCCTGCGGGAGAACGGGCACCTGGCCCTGGCCATCGCCGACGTGGCGGGCAAGGGCGTGCCGGCCGCGCTGCTGATGACCTCCCTGTGCACGTCCTTCCGGCGCGAGGCCGAGGGCGGCGACGCCCCCGCCGCCGTGGTCCGCCGCCTCAACGCCCTGGTGGGCGAGCGGGTGACGCCGGGCCGCTTCGTCTGCTTCTTCTTCGCCGACCTGGACCCGGCCTGCGGCCTGCTGCGCTACTGCAACGCCGGCATGGACCCGCCGGTGCTGCTGCGTCCGGGCGGCGGCCACCACCAGCGCCTGCGCAAGGGCGGCCCGGTGCTCGGGGCCGCCGCGGACCATCCCTACCGCGAGGGCGTGCTGCAGCTCGCAGACGGCGACCAACTCTTCCTGCACACGGATGGGCTGACCGACGAGCGGAATCCCAGCGGCGAGTTCTTCGACCTGGAGCGCCTGCTGGCGGCGGTCGCCGCGGCGCGCGAGGCGGCACCGGACGCCGCGCTCGACCAGGTTTTTGCCGCGGTGGAGGCATTTGGCGCCGGGTCCGAGTCGGACGACAAGACCGCCATCCTCTTGTCAGTCAAGGAATTGAGGAATTCCTTAGGCGAGGGTCCTCTTCTTGCACGGGCGGGGCGGGATCCGGTCGACACCCGCGGGCTGCCCGGGGCGCGATAACCCCCTCAAGGGAACGACGGGGCGGCCGAATCCACAACGGTCCGCAGCTGTTGCACCCAAGGCACGGAAAGGGGGGATCATCATGGAATTCGGGCTGACTGTCGTCACCGTGCTCCCCCTGATCGATCTCTTTTGGTGGTTGAGAAAATGATCGTGAGCCGCTAGGACCCCTGGTTGGAAGGCACGCTGCCGCAACCAGGGGTCGTTTTCTGCCCGGCAACTCCCGCCTGCCCCTGCGCCTGTTCCCCCCTGCTCAAAGGCCCAGCACCGGCCGCAGCGCCGCCTCGTAGTCGGCCTTCTCGTAGCCGCCCACCCAGACCTCGCGGATCACGCCCTCGGCGTCGATCAGGAAGGTGGTCGGAATGCTCTGCAGGCCGCCGTAGGCTCGGGCCGTCTCGTACTGCTCGTCCATCAGGACGTTGGGGAAGGTCAGGTTCCGCTCGGCCAGGAACTTCGTCACGGCGCCCTTGCCGTCGCGGCCGAAGGCCACGCCCACCACCGTTAGCTGCCCGGCGTACTGGTCGTGCAGCTCCTGCAGGTGGGGCATGGCCCTGGTCTACGCGATCCTCGGCGCCCTGAGCGCGACGGTCTTCAGCGGCATCACGGCCTTCATGCAGAGCCCGGTGGTGGTCGGTC
>JBHEPC010000326.1:0-11126 GCA_046260475.1 Candidatus Krumholzibacteriia bacterium
GGGCGACGGCCAGGGCTGGCGCGCGCCGACGGGCTCGGCCTCCTGGACATTGCTGTGGAACGCCCCGACGGTGGCCGAGAACACGCCCTGGACCCTGCGGGCGCGGGCCTGGGCCACCGACACCCTGACCACGGTGGTCGACTCGGTCACGGCGGTGGCGGCGGTGACGGTGGGGGCGGGGGGCTAGGGCGGGCGTAAGAACCGGTCGCGCGACAGACCCACCAGCTGGATCAGGACTGCTCAGCCTCCACCACGTTGTCCAGCTCCTCACCCCGCTTCCCCTCCAGGAACCGCGCGATGTTCTCCACCGTCGTCTCCGCGATCGCATCCAGCGCATCCACCGTCAGGAACGCCTGGTGGCTGGTGACCAGCACATTGGGGAACGTCAGCAACCGCGCCAGCACGTCATCCGTGATCACCTCGTCCGACAGATCCTCGAAGAACTTGCCGCCTTCCTCCTCGTAGACGTCCAGGCCGGCCGAGCCCAGCTTGCCGCTCTTCAACCCGTCCAGCAGGGCGGCGGTGTCCACCAGGCCGCCACGGCTGGTGTTGATGAGCATGGCGTGGTCCTTCATCTGCGCGATCGCGTCGGCGTCGATGAGGTGGTGGGTGTCCGGCGTCAGCGGCGCATTGAGGCTCACGATGTCCGAGCGCGATAACAGCTCGTCCAGCTCGACGTACTCGACGCCCGTGCGTGACGCGAACTCCTCATCCGGATACGGGTCATGCGCCAGGACCTCCATGCCGAAGCCGCGCAGGATCTCCGCCAGGCAGCGGCCGATCTGGCCCAGGCCCACCACGCCCGCCGTACGGCCGTGCATGTCGAAGCCCACCAGGCCGTTGAGGCTGAAGTTGCCCTCACTTACGCGCTGGTGCGCGCGGTGGGTCTTGCGGTTCAGGGTCAGCATGAGGGCCACGGCGTGCTCGGCCACCGCGTGGGGCGAGTAGCCGGGGACGCGGACCACGGTGATGCCGTGCTCCGCGGCCGCCTCCAGGTCCACGTTGTTGTAGCCCGCGCAGCGCAGCGCCACCAGCTCGACACCGCCGGCGGCGAGTGCTTCGAGCACCTCGGCGCCCAGGTTGTCATTGACGAACGCGCACACCACACGGAAGCCCGACGCCAGGCTGGTGGTGGCGGGCTCCAGGCGCGCCTCGAAGTACTGCGGGGCGATGGTGTCGCCGGCGGCGGCGTCGAGGTGGCGGCGGTCGTGAGGCTTGGTGTCGAACACGGCCACCGGCTCGCCCGTGCCGGTGCGGTCGCGGGCCAGCTGGTTGGCCAGGCGGGCGGTCTTGCCGCGCACCTTGTCGCCCAGGTGGGCAAGCACCGAACGCACCAGGTCCTGATGGCGGTCGAGGAGCTCGAGGAAGACGTCACGGTCGAGCACCAGGATGTGGACCGCCGTGCGGGCCAGCAGCGTGGCCGAGCGGTCGCGGCCCAGCGCGGTGCCGGTCAGTCCGCCCACCTCGCCCGGGCCCATGACGCGCATGAGGACCTCGCGGTCGCCCTCGCCCCGCTTGCGCACCTCGACGGTGCCCGAGGCGATGAGGAACACGTAGCCACCGGGGTCGCCCTCGCGGAACACGGCCTCCCCGGGCTCCAACGGCCGTTCGGCGAACCGGGCGGCGATGTCGGCGAGGGTGTCGGGGTTGACGTGGGCGAACAGATCGATGCCGCGGATCAGGTCGAGGCGCTGGGTGGTGTCCATGTCGGGACCTCCGGGCGGGGGTGGCCTGCGGGGGTAGCGTAGTCGTGGGTGGAAGAGGTCGCCAGTTGCAGGCTCTCCACACACCGCCACCCACGCAAAACCCTATGCCCAAACGTCTTATAGTTAGAAAAAAGCAGGCCGTCTCAGCCTGCCATCTTTTCCCTTATAGAAAATCTTGGCTCAAAAATGGCGTGAACCCCCACCTCCACACATCATCCCCCACCACCATCAAACCGCGTCACCACCACCCCACCATACCGTTCCACCCTCTGCAGGTACACCGCCAACGGCACCTCCACCACCCCGCCTGCTTCGTACCAGCCCGGCAAGGTGCTGCTCGCCGCATGCACCAGCCAGGGCTCCCCGTCCTGGACCACGACGATCCCCGCGTGCCCGACCACCAGCCCGTGCTCGTCCCGCAGCGCCCGCGCCTTGGCTTCGGCCGGGTCCAGGACCAGCCAGGCGACGTCGCCCTCGCGCAGCTCCCCGGGCACGAGCACCTCTTCCGGCACCCACGCGAACGACCCCGCCGGGTAGCGCGCCGTCCCCAGGCTGTCCGGCCGCGCGCCCGTCAGCTGCGCGGTGACGTCCTCGCCCCACCAGCCGCTGCGCACCATGTCCAGGCTGTAGTCCAGGTGGGCGGGATGGTCGTAGTCCACCAGGCCGCGCTCGTCGACCACCGCGGCGGGCGGCGCCCCCGCGAAGCGCGTGCGCAGGGCCCAGGCCACGGCGTCGCGCGAGTCGGCGGCGCGGGCCAGTTCGGTCACGCGGTAGACCAGGCTGATGCAGTCCTGCCGCTCGTCCAGGACCAGGCGGCCCAGCCGGGCGTAGCCGCCCTCGGCCAGCCCGAAGCGGTAGGTCGCGTCGCCGGCCGCCGCGAAACGCCGGGCCCAGGCCCCCACGCGCCCAGGCAACGGCAGCGCCGGGTCCACCGGCGCACCCGACGGCCCGGCCACGGCAGCCGGACCGCCGTTGGCGGCCAGGGCGCGGTCGACGGCCGCCGCGTCGGGGTCGGCGGCGCAGGCGGCCAGGGCCGGCAGGCAGGCAAGGATGGTCAGGACGAGGCGGCGCACGTTCCCTCTCCCGGTTGCGGCGGGGGCGCGATGACCGGATACTGCCGATACTGGCGGGTAACCCCCCCGCCGTCCATCCCGTTCCCGGAGCGACCGATGACCCGAGCCACCCTGATCCGCACCGTCGCCGGCCCCGTGCTGGGCGGGGGCGCGGGCTACCTGCTGAACAAGTGGATCACCTGCCGCGGCGGGGGCTGAGGCCTCACGTCCAGTCCGGTCCTGATGGTGCTGCTGGGGGCGCTGCTGGGCTGGTCGCTCCTCTCCGGCGGAGAGGGCTCGCGCAGGGCGGATCGGGACGAGCGCTGACTCAGGCGCCGACGGGCACGGGCAGGGCCTGGCCCCGGTAGGTGGCGTCGCCCTCCTCGGCGACGGTGAAGTCCCGGAACTCCAGGCGGGGGACCACCGCGTCGCATTCGGCGCAGCACGGCGCGGGGGCAGCCTCCCCTTCGCCCCGCGCGGCCACGGTCACGCGCCCGTCCCGGGCCAGGGCCACCAGGCGCTTGCGCAGGGTCCGCACCTCGTCCTGCCAGTCCTTCACCAGGCGCTCCAGCAGGTCCAGCGAGTCGTCGTCCACCGCGCCGACCGCCACGCGGTCCAGCTGGGCCAGCATGGCCCGGTACGCGGCGTCGGCCCGCACGTACTGCACGCCGTAGTCCCCGAGGTGGTCGCAGATTCCGGTGGTCATGGGCGCTCCTTCCTGGTCCGGTTATCGGCCCGGGCCACGGGCCATTGACCCCGCATCCGGACCCGGTGACTCGGCAAACCCCCACCGGATCAGTCGTGTATGTCACAAAATTGTCATCAAAATTCTTGATTGTGAAACAGGATGGATTCAAATTAATAGGCGACGGGACGCCGGACGCCGACGGATCGGCGGCGGCGGCCCGGGACCGCGGCGGTTCCCGACGTCAACCCGCCGTCAACCCGACCGGAGGCTGATGAGATGCGCAAGTCCCTGCCGATGCTGGCGTTGCTAGGAATCCTGATCGCGGCCGTGCCCGCCCTGGCGATGAAGACCATCGACGAGCACCAGGACCTGACCGGCCCCTTCGCCGACGGCCCCGCGGTCACCGCGGCCTGCCTCGACTGCCACGAGGACGCGGCCCACGACTTCATGAAGACCAGCCACTGGACCTGGCTGCCCCTGCAGAACGTGGCGGGCAAGGGCCAGGTGCCTTTGGGCAAGAAGAACACGGTGAACAACTTCTGCATCGCCGTCGATTCCAACTGGCCGCGCTGCACCAGCTGCCACGCCGGCTACGGCTGGACCGACGGCGGCTTCGACTTCACCGACGCCACCAGAATCGACTGCCTGGTCTGCCACGACCAGACCGGCAAGTACCGCAAATTCCCCACCGGCGCCGGCCACCCCGTCTACACCCCCACCGAGTGGGAAGGCAAGATCTGGGAGCCGGTGGACCTGGCCAGCATCGCCCGCGCGGTGGGCGCGCCCAGCCGCGTCAACTGCGGCGCCTGCCACTTCTCCGGCGGGGGCGGCAACAACGTCAAGCACGGCGACATGGAGATGGCCCTGCTCGAGCCCACGCGCGAATTGGACGTGCACATGGGCACCGACGGCGGCAACTTCACCTGCCAGGAGTGCCACACCACCGAGAACCACGACATCAAGGGCAACGCCATGTTCGCCTCGCCGGGCGGCACCAACCACCTCGAGTGCACCTCGTGCCACGACCAGGACGTCCACGCCAAGCGCATCCTCAACTGGCACGGCAAGTCCATCGCCTGCCAGACCTGCCACATCCCCGAGTTCGCGCGCTCGAACCCCACCAAGATGTGGTGGGACTGGTCGACCGCCGGCCAGGACAGGAAGCCCGCCACCGACGAGCACGGCATGCCCGTCTACGACAAGAAGAAGGGCGACTTCAAGTGGGGCAAGGACGTGGTCCCGGCCTACGCCTGGTACGACGGCGTCAGCGGCCAGTACCTGCTGGGCGACGCCATGAACCCCGACCAGGTCACCCGCCTGAACTGGCCCTCGGGCAACCGCACCGACCCGCGGTCGAAGATCTTCCCCTTCAAGGTCATGGAGGCCATGCAGCCCTACGACAAGGTGCGCAAGGTCATCGTGGTGCCCAAGCTGTTCGGCAAGACCGGCTACTGGAAGACCTTCGACTGGAACGACGCCATCGCGCAGGGCATGGCGACCGTCGGCCTGGAGTACAGCGGCGAGTACGGCTTCGCCGCGACCGAGGCCTGGTGGAAGCTGAACCACATGGTCGCGCCGACGGAGATGGCCCTCAAGTGCGCGGACTGCCACGGCAAGAAGGGGCGCATGGACTGGGCCGCCCTGGGCTACGTGGGCGATCCGAACAGCATGCGCGGCATCTCGCGGTTCGAGCTGAGCGAGGTCTACAAGGACTAGTCCTGCGCCGCGCTGCCTGCTGCCAAGCGAAGGGCGCCCCCCCGGGGGGCGCCCTTCGTGTCACCGGGATCCGGAGCGGTCAGCCGCCGATGCGCTGGCCCGCCGCCTGACGGCGCGTCAGCAGCGACACCACCACCAGCGTCAGGAAGCTCAGGGGGATCGAGATGATCCCCGGCTGGCCCAGCGGATGCCACGCGTCCTCCGCGCGCAGGCCGTAGGGTCCGGCGAACATCTCCGGACCGGTCAGGATGATGCCCAGCGCCGCCACGATGCCCACGATGATGGACGCGACGATGCCCTGGGCCGTGGTCCCCTTCCAGAACAGCAGCATGACGATCGCCGGCAGGTTGGCCGAGGCCGCCACGGCGAAGGCCCAGCCCACCAGGAAGCTCACGTTCACCCCGCGGAACACGATGCCCAGGATGATGGCCACGATCCCCACGCCGAAGGCGGCGATCTTGCCGGCGCGCACCTTGCGCGCCTCGCTCAGGTCCATGCGTCCGAACCGGTCCATGAGGTCGTGGGCCACGGCCCCGGAGGCGGCAACGATCAGGCCGGCGACCGTTCCCAGCACCGTGGCGAAGGCGATCGCCGAGATGACCGCGAAGAGCACGCCGCCGAAGGACAGGGCCAGCAGCGGCGCCGACATGTTGTTGTCCGCCGGGTTGATCGTGCCGTTGACGGCCGCGCCCAGGCCCATGAACAGGGTCAGCACGTAGAAGAAGCCGATCGCGGCGATGGCCACGATGGTCGACTTGCGCGCGCAGGCCGGGCTGGGCACGGTGTAGTAGCGGATCAGGATGTGCGGCAGGGCCGCCGTGCCGAAGAACAGCGCCATCATCAGCGACACGAAGTTCAGCTTCTCCCGGGTGGTGCCCACCTTGAACTTCACGCCCGGGCGCATCTGCTCGGTGCCGGTGACGGTATGCGGGTAGTGCACCGTGTACTTCTCGCCCGCGGCGTCGTACACCGTCCGTTGGTGCCACTGCTCGATGCGCGTCTGCGGATCCGTCAGCAGGGCGAGAAAGCGCACCGGGCCCACCGGACCGGTCCCGCGCGCCGCCTCGGCCTCGTCCATGCCGCCGATCTGCCGCAGGCGGCCGACCGGGCGCAGCAGGCCGTCCGCCTCGCCGTTGACCAGGCCCTTGCCCCGCCACTGGGCCTGCCAGAGGATGCCGTCGGCGTCGCGCTTCCACCAGGTGATCTCCTCGCCGCGCAGGTACTGGAGCAGGTCGCCGGCCGTGTGGGCCAACACGTACCCGTCGGCGACGAGGGACGCCTCGCTGGCCTGGGCGGGAATCTCCAGCAGGGGCTGACCGTCCTCGCCCGGCAGGCTGGCCGGCGCGGTGCCCAGGCCGCGCGCCAGGACCATCACCACCAGGATCGTCGAGAAGACCAGCAGCAGCCCACCCTTGAGGAACTGGACATAGGTGGTGGAGGTCATGCCCGCGGTGGCGACGATCGTGATCACGATCGCCCCGACGATGATCACGCCGACCCAGTGGGGCAGCCCCAGCAGCGGCTCGACCAACGTGCCGGCGCCGTTCATCTGCGGGATGAGGTAGCAGATGGACACCACCAGGGTGGAGATGGCGGCGGCGAGCTTGATGCCCCGGTGGTCGAACTTCGCGTCCAGCGCGTCGGTGAAGGTGAACTTGCCCATGCGCTTCATGGGCTCGGCGACCACGAACAGGGCCACCACCCAGCCGGCCAGGTAGCCGATGGAGTAGAGGAAGCCGTCGTAGCCGTAGAAGGCGATCATGCCGCAGATGCCCAGGAAGGACGCCGCCGACAGGTAGTCGCCGGCGAAGCTGATCCCGTTGACCGCCCAGTGGATCTGGCCGCCGGCGGCGTAGTAGCCGGAGGCCGACTTCGCCTTGCGCGCGAAGAACCAGCTCAGCCACAGCACCAGGACCACGAACAGGGCGAAGATGACGATGGACAGGGGCGTGCCGTGGAGGTTCATGCCTGGTCCCTCCCGGTGCCGCCGACGCCGAGTGCGTGCTCCCGGCGCGTGCAGAGGTGGTTGTAGATCAGAGCCTGCACGAGCGCCAGGACGATCAGGCCCATGCCGTAGACCACGGCGAGGTTCAGGCCGGCGAAGACGATGACCTGCATGACCCGGCCACCGGCCACCACGTTGGCCAGGACGAAGCCGGCGTAGACGACGCAGTAGATCAGGAACATCACCACGCCGAGGCGGGTCTTGTAGCCGACCGCGGGATCGGGTCCGGAATTCTGCGCGGGTTCGTGCAGCATGGTGTCCTCCAGGCTCGGGGCGGGGGTTCGGCGAATGGGGCCAGCGGCCACGGCGGGTCCGGGGCTATGGACCGCCGCAGCGGTCGCGCCAAGCTAGCACAACGAGGTTGTCTTCTCAAAAAGAATATGTTTAGTTTTTAACATCTGTCGCGCATAATCTAAACCGTTGCCGACCGTTCGGTTGGACCGCCCGCCGCGCTGCGGGGCGGCCCCTGGACGCGGCGACGGGAGGTTCCATGAGCCGGCTTGCCCTGCGCACCATCCTGCCCGCGTTGCTGGCGATCGGCCTGTTCAGCGGCGTCGTGTACTTCTCGTTTTTGCCCGCGGTCGGCCGCGCGGTGATGGACCAGAAGAAGCTGATGATCCGCGAGCTGACCGAATCCGCCTGGAACATCCTGGCCCGCTACGAGGCCGAGGAGAGCGCGGGCCGGCTGACCCGTGCCGAGGCCCAGCGGGAGGCCGTCCAGCAGATCCGCAGCCTGCACTACGGCCAGGAGGGCAAGGACTACTTCTGGATCAACGATCTCGAGCCGCGGATGATCGTCCATCCCTACCGCCCCGACCTCGAAGGCACGAGCCTCGCAGGCTTCGCCGACCCCCGCGGCAAGCTGATCTTCGTCGAGATGGTGCGCATCGTCCGCGCCGAGGAATCCGGCTACGTCGACTACATGTGGCAGTGGAAGGACGACCAGGCACGGATCGTGCCGAAGCTCTCCTACGTGAAGGGCTTCGCGCCCTGGGGCTGGATCATCGGCACCGGCGTCTACACCGACGACGTCGACCGCGAGGTCGCGGCGATGTCCGGGCGCCTGCGCGCGGCCGCGCTGCTGATCCTCGCCGCCGTCGCCGCGCTGCTGGCGGTCCTGCTGCGGGCGAGCTTCCAGGCCGAGCGGGGGCGCCTGCGCACGGCCGCAGCGCTGCACCTGTCCGAGGAGAAGTACCGCTCCCTGGTCGAGTCCGCCGGCGAGTCGATCTTCATGTCCGTGGGCGGCGAGGGTCTGTTCGCCAACGCCAGCATGCTGCGCCTGGTGGGCTACGACCGCGAGACGTTCTCCCGGCTGGATCCCGCTCGGCTGGTGCGCCCGACGGCGGCCGAGGCCGAGAGCGGCCGCCGCCACTGGCAGGCGATGACCGACGGGCTCGCCGCCCCCGTCCGCTACGAAGCCGAACTGGTGGCCCTCAGCGGCGAGACGGTGCCGGTGATACTCACCCTCTCGCGCATCGTCGTGCAGGGCCGGACGGGCTTCATGGCCGTCGCCTCGCGGCTGGCCCAGCCGCGCGAGCTGGACCTGCGCACGGTGGACAACGCGGCGGACCTGGCCGCGGCCAACCGCCGCATGGCGACCATGGCCGCCCTGCTGATGAGCCACGGCGCCGACGCCCTGCAGGTCAGCCGCACGCTCTCGGCCAACGCCGACGCCGCCGTGCGCAAGGGGGTCGAGCTCGCGACGGCGGAACTGGGGCCGCCGCCGGTGCCGTTTGCGGTCATGCTCATGGGCAGCCTGGGCCGCGCCGAGGTCAGCCTCCTGGCGGACCAGGACCACGCCATCATCTATCCCGATCTCGAGCACGGCGAGGCCGAGGCCCGCGCCTACCTGCTGGAACTGGGCCGGCGGCTGTCCGGGCTGCTGGCGGCCGCCGGCTACCCCTACTGCCAGGGCGGGATCATGTCCGGGGAGCCCCAATGCTGCCAGTCCCTGGCGGCGTGGCGGCGCACCTTCTCGGCCTGGATCCACACCCTCGAGCCGGCGGACCTGCTGCACAGCAGCATCTTCTTCGATTTCCGGGGCGTGGCCGGTCCGGAGGAGCCCGTGCACGAGCTGCGCGCCCACCTGCACGCGGAGATCGCCCGCCAGCCGCGCTTCCTGCACCTGCTGGCCCGCAGCGTGCTGCAGTACGAGCCGCCGCTGAACGCCTTCGGCACCTTCGTCCTGGAGCGGGGCGAGGCCGACCGCGCCACCTTCGACATCAAGGGCGTGATCGCGCAGATCGTCGACTACACCCGGCTGCGCGCGCTGCAGCACGGGGTCGATGCCACCGGCACCCTCGACCGGCTCGCGGCGCTGGCCGCGGCCGGCCACCTGCGCCCGGACACGGCGACCGAGACCGCCCAGGCCTTCGGTTTCCTGATGGAGCTGCGCCTGGGCCGCCAGGCCCAGCGGGTCCTCGACAAGCTGGAGCCGGACAACCGCATCGAGCCGGACGCCCTCGACCCCGAGACCCGCCGCCGGCTCAAGGCCGTGTTCGCCCACCTCAAGGCGCTGCAGGCAGCCCTGGACCACGAGTTCAAGGGGGCCTGAAGGCGATGGACGATCCGACCGGCAGCGGCGCCATCCTGCTCATGAGCGACGTCCACGCCCGCTACAGGGTCATCGACGCCCAGATCGCCCACGCCGAGGGCGAACTCGGCCGGCGGGTCGAGCGCGTGGTCGTCCTGGGGGACCTGGGCCTGTTCGGGCCCGACCTGCACGCCCACTTCCGCCGCGGCCGCCGCCGCTTCGCGCGGCCCGTCGCCTTCATCGAGGGCAACCACGAGGACTTCGTCGGCTTCGACCGCCTGGTCCGCGGCTACGCGGACGTCGTCGCCCACCTGCCGCGCGGATCGGTGCACGAATTCGGCCCGTGGCGCTGCCTGTGCATCGGCGGCGCCCGCTACATGGATGCCTGGTCGACGCCGCGCGGCTGCGAGATCCGCGACCAGGACATCACCGCCTGCCTGGCCCATGCCCCGGCCAGCGTCGACGTCGTGCTCAGCCACGACTGCCCGACCGGGCTGGACGTCGGCAGCGACGACGCCCTCGGGCACCTGGGCTCGCCCGGCGTCCCCGGGTTCGCGGCGGTGGCGGCGCACCTGCGCCCGCGCTGGTGGTTCTTCGGGCACCACCACCGCTGGCACGAGTGCGAGCGGGACGGCACGCGTTTCGTCGGCCTGCCCCAGAGCTGGCAGGGCTACGTGCTGGTGGACGGGACGGGCGGGGTGCGGCGTGTCGAGCACGAGGTCGTGCTGCCGCCGCGGCCGCGCTGGTGGCGGCTGATCGGGCTGCGCTAGAAACCCACGGTCAGAGGTCGAAGCCCTCGCCCAACGCCGGCACCGTCACCTCGGCGCCGGTCACACTGCGCAGCCGCTCCGCCAGGTGCGCCGACGATTCTGGCTCCCCGTGCACCACGAAGATCCGCCGCGGCGGCCGCGGCGCCGTGGCCACCCAGCGCAGGATCTCGCCCCGGTCCGCGTGGCTGCTGAGCCCCTCCACCGTCATCACGGTCGCGTTGACCGGCACGTTCTGCCCGTGCATGCGCAGGGTCTGCGCGCCGTCCTGGAGCGAGCGGCCGCGGGTGCCGACCGCCTGGTAGCCGGTCAGCAGCACCAGGGTGTGGTGCTCGGGCAGGCGCCGCACCAGGTGGTGCAGGATGCGGCCGCCGGTCATCATGCCGCTCGACGCGATGATCACCCGCGGCCCGGGCAGGGAGTTCAGCTGCTTCGACTCGTGGACGGTGCGGTGCAGATGCACCTTGCGGGGGAACAGCTGGCTGCGGCCGTCCTCGGCGATGTCCTCGTCCAGGTTCCCGTCGTACAGGTGCCGCGAGTAGATGAGGGTGGCGTCGATGGCCATGGGGCTGTCGATGTGCAGGGGCACCTCGGGCAGGTCGCCCCCGCGCATCAGGCCCCGCAGAATCAGCCCGATCAGCTGGGCCCGGGCCACGGCG
>JBHEPC010000378.1:0-3240 GCA_046260475.1 Candidatus Krumholzibacteriia bacterium
CCCGCGCCCCGCCCCGCCGCCGTGCCCGCGTCCGTCAGGCGTCCCGCGCGGGCGGCCGCACCAGCCCGAGGGTCCAGGCGTACAGGAAGCGCTTGATGGGCTCGAGGGTGCTGTACATGACCGGCACCACCACCAGGGTCAGGAACGTGGCCACCGCCAGGCCCCAGATCACGGCCACGCCCATCGGTCCCCACCACTGGCTCGATTCGCCCCCGACGATCAGCACCTCGCCCAGGCGGCCTCCGGCCAGGGCGGCGAAGTCCAGCGACAGCCCCGTGGTCAGGGGGATCAGGCCCAGGATGGTGGTAATGGCCGTCAGCACCACCGGTCGGAAGCGGGTCTCGCCCGCCCGCAGGATGGCCTCGTGCTTCTCCAGGCCCCGGCCGCGGAGCTGGATGATGTAGTCCAGCAGCACGATGGCGTTGTTGACGACGATGCCCGCCAGGGAGATCACCCCCACGCCGGTCATGATGATGCCGAAGGGGGTGCGGGTGACCATCAGGCCGGTGAGCACGCCGATCAGGGAGAGGATCACGCTCGAGAGGATGATCAGCGGCACCGTGACCGAGCTGAACTGGCTGACCAGGACCACGAAGATCAGCATCACCGCCACGCTGAAGGCGTCCTCCAGGAAGGCCGAGGCCTCCTCCTGGTCCTCGCTCTCGCCGGTGAAGGCGAGGGAATAGCCTGCCGGGAGCTCGAGATCGGCCAGCGCGCGCCGGACCTCCGCCAGCAGCGAGTTGGCGTTGTAGCCGGCGGCGTTCTCGCCGCTGACGGTCACCACCCGCTGGCCGTCGATGCGGTGCACCGCCGCCAGGCCGGTGGTGAACTCCGTGGTGGCGAACGCCGACAGGGGCACCGTGCGGCCCTCGTAGAAGACGGTCGTGTTCTCCACGTCCTCCACCTTGCCGCGGAACGGCCGGCGGTAGCGGACGACGATGTCGTACTCGTCCTCGCCGACGCGGTGCTTGGCCACCTCGGTGCCGTGCAGGGCCGTGCGCACCGTGCCGGCGATGTCGAAGGTGCGCAGCCCGAAGCGGCCGGCCTTCTCCACGTCCGGGATGACCGTCAGCTCAGGCAGGGCGTGGTCGTAGTTGTCGGTGATGTCCACCAGCCCGGGAACGGCGCGGATCTTTTCGGTGATGCGCGCGGCCAGCTCGCCCAGCACGTCGAAGTCGTCGCCGGTGATCTCGATGTTCACCGGCTTGCCCGTGGGCGGGCCCTCCTCCATGCGGTCGACGGTCAGGCGCGCCCCGGTGAAGCCGGCCAGGCGGTCGCGCAACGCTTCCAGGGCGTCCCACGACGAGACCCCGCGGTCCTCCTGGTCCACGAACTCCATGGTGATCTGGGCCTGGTGCGAGGGGAGGGTGCCGCCGCCGGACTGGTTGTCGATGGGCACCCCCACCGCCGTGGCATAGGCGACGAGGTCGTCCCCGATCAGCGCCACCTCGTCCTCGAGCCCGGCCGCGTAGCTGTCCGTCACCTCGATGCGCGTGCCGCTGGGCGCGTCGACGTTCACCATGGCGAACTGGGGCTCCACGTCCGGGAACAGCTCGACGCCCGCGTTGAAGACGACGAAGAGGCCGACGACCACCGCCAGCAGCAGATTGACCCCCAACAGGACCGGGAAGCGGTGGCGCAGGGCCCACCGCAGGGTCGGCCGGTAGCCGGCCAGACCCAGGGCGATGAACCGGTCGCCCAGCCGCTCGGCGCCGCGCACCTGCCCCGGCGCCGCCATGAAGCGGGCGCAGAGCACCGGGTTGAAGACCAGGGCCACCAGCAGCGACGCGCTCAGGGTGATGATCACCGTGATGGGCAGGTAGCGCATGAACTCGCCCATGATCCCCGGCCAGAAGGCGATGGGACCGAAGGCGCAGACCGTGGTCAGGGTCGAGGCGATCACCGCGCCGGCCACCTGGGTGGCGCCGAAGTCGGCGGCCTCCTCGGCAGCCTTGCCCTTGCCCCGCTGCCGGTAGATGTTCTCCACGATCACGATCGCGTTGTCCACCAGCATGCCCAAGGCGAGGATCAGGCTGAACAGCACCACCATGTTCAGGGTGATGCCCAGGGCGCCCAGCACGATGAAGGTGATCAGCATCGAGAACGGGATCGCCATGCCCACGAAGAACGCGTTGCGGAAGCCGAAGAACGCCAGCAGCACGACCACCACCAGCACGAGGCCGCTGAGGATGTTGTTCTCCAGCTCGCCCACCATCTTCTGGATCTGCACCGACTGGTCGGCGACGATGGTGACCTGCGTCCCGGCGGGGAACGTGGGCCGCACGCGCTCGATGGCCGCGCGCACCTCGTCGGCGATGTCGATGATGTTCTCGCCGCTGCGCTTCTTGACCACCAGGGTGACCGCGTCCTGGCCGTCCACGCGGCTGATGGTCTCGCGGTCCTTGATGCCGAAGGTCACCGTGGCCACGTCGCGCAGGTGGACGGGCGGGTCGACTCCGGGGTTGACCACGAAGTCGAGGATCTCCGCGGGCGACTTTACCTCGCCCGGCACGCGCACCTGGTAGTCGTAGACGCCCAGGGAGAGCTTGCCGCCCGGGATGGTCACGTTCTGCAGCGCGACCGCGTCCTGCACGTCCTGCAGCGCGAGGCCGTGGTACACCAGCTGCTCGGGGTCGACGTCCACCTGCACCTCGTTCTCGATGCCGCCCACGAGGTCGATGTCCAGCACGCCCTTGATCTTCTCCAGCTCCTCCTGCAGGTCCTCGCCCATCTTCTTGAGCACGAAGAGGTCGATGTCGCCGGCCAAATTCACCTGCATCACGGGGAAGGCGTCGGCCGCCGAGACCTCCTGCACGACCAGGTCGTTGCGGGGGTCCACGGGCAGGTCGGGCTTGGCCAGCTCGATGCGGTCGCGCACCGCCTGCAGGGCGTCGCTCATGTTCACCTTGGACTCGAATTCGAGCGTGATCGACGACATCCCGTAGGACGAGCTGCTGGTCATCTCCTTGAGGTCCTCGAGGCCCTTGAGCTCCTTCTCGAGCTTGCGGGTCACCAGGTTCTCCATGTCCTCGGGGCTCGTACCCGCGTAGGGCGCGATCACCATCACGTAGGGGATCTTCACGTCCGGCGACGATTCCCGCGGCAGGTCCAGGTAGGACGAGACGCCCATGATCACGATGATCGTCATGAAGGCGAAGATCATCGGGTAGCGGCGGATGGCGCCACGGGTCAGCTTCATCGCGCCGCCCCCGTGCCCGCGCCCGCGTCCGCCTCGCCGCC
>JBHEPC010000403.1:0-4353 GCA_046260475.1 Candidatus Krumholzibacteriia bacterium
CGCTCCTGCATGGCCTCCAGCAGGGCGCTCTGGACCTTGGCCGGGGCGCGGTTGATCTCGTCGGCGAGCACGATGTTGCTGAACACCGGCCCCTGCTTGACCGTGAAGGCGCCGGTCTCGCGGTTGTAGACGGTGGTGCCGGTGATGTCCGCTGGCAGCAGGTCCGGCGTGAACTGGATGCGCCTAAAGCGCGCGTCGACGGTGCGCGCCAGGGTGCTGACGGCCAGGGTCTTGGCCAGGCCCGGCACGCCCTCCAGCAGGATGTGGCCGCCGGTCATCAGGCCCAGCAGCAGGCCCTCCATCATCGCGCGCTGGCCCACAATGACCTTGCCGGTTTCGGCCAGCACGCCGGCCAGGCGGCCGGACCACTGCTCGGCCTGGATCTTGTCGAGGGTCGGATGCTCGGTCATGTCTGCTCCCTGGTCCGGGACGTGCCCGGCGCGGCTGGACCCTGGCGGTGCGGGACCGGTATCATACGCGGCGGCGCCGCCGGTGTTCCCGGCGGCCGCCGCGGAACATAACGCGGGCCTTTTTCCTTGCCAACCCCCGGAAAAACGATTTGAATGTCCGCGCGGTGCGCCGCGGCGGCGATCGGGCCGGGCCGGCGCGCGGAACCCGTGACCTGGAGGCCCCCGTTGCGGCTGAGCCGACGCAAGATCGAACACCTCTCCGACCGGATCCTCAAGCTCATGCAGCAGGATGCGCGGATCCACGTCACCGGCGACATCGACCTCGTCGTACGCGCGGTCGACGACGCCATCTACGAGAACATGCAGGCCGAGCAGGAGATCGACGAGGAGGTCGAGGCCACGGTGCAGCAGCACCTGGCCGAGATCCGCGCCCACGAGATGGACGTGGGCGCCCTGCGCGCGAAGATCAAGCGCGAACTGGCCCGCAAGCGGGGCTTCGTCATCTGACCGGGGTCCGGCCGCGGCGCCGGACGGAAGGATCGCCGTGAGACTCTCCGAGGAACGCATCGCCGTGCTGGCCAAGCTGATCACCGACCGTCTGCTGGACGACGAGCTGGTGGACCTGGAGATCGACGAGCGCGACTTCCGCTACCTGGTCGAGGGCCTGATCACCCGCGACCTGCAGATCGAGGACGAGATCGACGAGGAGGCCACGGCCTTCCTGCTGCGCAACCGGACCCACCTGGAGGAAGGTTCGACCGAGTGGGAGGTCGAACTGGAGCGCAAGAAGGAGGACCTTGCCAACTCCCGCGGCTACACGATGTTCTGATCCCCCCAGCCCGCCGCCGGCGCGCCCGGCTGGAGCCCCCCGATGAAGGTCATGGTGCTGACCCCCTACCTGCCCCACGCCCGTGTGGGGCACGGGGGCGGTACGGCCGTGCGCGGCCTGGTGCGGACCCTGTCGCGTCGCCATCGCGTGCTGGTGGTCAGCCTGTTGCGGCCGGGCGAGGCGGACGCCGTGGCGGACGTGGCCGCCCTCGGGGCCGAGGTCGTCACCGTCCCCTTCGCCGACGCCGGCGCCCGCGGCGCCGCACGCCTTGCCCTCTATGCCGGGCGGGCCGCCGCCTGGCTGCGCTCGCGCCGCAGCGGCTATCCCCTCTACGTCGAGAAGTACCGCACCGCCGCCGTCGCCCGGCAGGTGGTGGCCGCGACGGAGCGCTTCGCCCCCGACGCCGTCCAGGTGGAGTACCTGCAGTCGGCCCTGCTGCTGCGGGACCTGCGCGCCTGGCGCGACGGGCGCGGCGCGGCCGGGCCCCGGCTGGTGCTCAACAGCCACGAGCTGGGCAGCCTGCCCCGGGAGCGCCGGGCCGCCGCCGCCGCCGACGCGGGCGAACGGCGCCGCGAGCTGGCCGAGGCCGCCCGCTGGCGGCGCCTGCAGGTGGACGCCACCGGGTGGGCCGACACGACCCTCTGCGTCACCCCCGAGGACCACGACCTGTACGCGGCGATGGGCGGGCGGAACCTGCGCACCGTGCCCCTGGGCATCGACACCGAGGCGGTGCAGGCGGTCTGGGCGCCCGCTGCGGACGAGCCGGAAACCCACCTCTTCGTCGCTTCCTTCTCCCACCGCCCCAACCGCCTGGCCGCCGAGCTGCTGGTCACCCGCATCTGGCCCCTGGTGCGGACGGCCCGCCCCCGCGCCCGGCTGCTGCTGGCCGGACGGGGCTCGCAGGAGTTCCTGGCCGGGCTGCCGGCCGCGGCGGTCGGGCCCGGCGTGACCGCGCTGGGGTTCGTGGAGGACCTGGTCGCGCTGTACCGCAGCGCCGCCGTGGTCGTCGCCCCCCTGCCCGAGGGCGGCGGCATCAAGATCAAGATCCTGGAGGCCCTGGCCCACGGCGTGCCGGTGGTGACCACGCCGGTGGGCGCCGAGGGCATCACCGCGGCGGCGGACGGGGCGGCGGTCATCGCGCCCCCGGACGAACGCTTCGCGGCCGCGCTGGTGGCGGCGCTGGAGGACCCGGCCGCCCTGCGCGAGCTCTCGCGCCGGGGCCGCCGGCTGGTGGAGGAGAAATTCAGCTGGTCGGCGATCGCCGACACGCTGGAGGGGATCTACCGGGCCGGCGGCTGACCGCCGCCGCGCAGCAGATCCTGCAGCGCGGCCCCGTCCAGGGCACGGCCGCCCGCCGCCAGCTCGGCCAGCAACGTGACCTGGGCCAGCCGCTCGACCGTCTCCAGCCGCGCGAACGCCGTCTCCAGGTCCGGCCCCACGGTCACCACGCCGTGGCTGCCCAGCAGCACCGCGTCGTGGTCGCGGATCCAGGGCACCACGGCCGCCGGCACCTCCTCGGTGCCCGGCTCTGCCCGCGCCGCCAGGGGCACCCGCGGCAGCTGCGCCTGCGTCTCGGTCAGCAGGCTGCCGTCCAGGTCGCGTCCCGCCACGGAGAAGGCGGTGGCCCAGGGCGGATGGGCGTGGCAGACGGCCCCCGCGTCGGGTCGCGCCGCGTAGAGGGCGCGGTGCAGGGGCCACTCGCTGGTCGGTCGCCCGGCGGCGCAGCGCCCGGCCAGGTCCACCACCAGCAGGTCCCGGGGCAACAGGGCGCCCTTGCTTACCCCCGCCGGCGTCACCAGAAAAGCGTGGCCGCCGAGACGAACCGACAGGTTCCCTTCGGCGGCCACGATCAGGCCCTTGTCTGCAAGGCGACGACCGATCTCGACCAGCAGGCGGCGCAGGACCGGTTCGCTCGCCGCCAACTCAGTTGCCGCGGTACAGGTACAGGTGCGCCATCACGCCCGAGAAGTACTCCAGCTGCCGCCGCTCGTTGGCCGCCAGCTGGCGCAGCTGCGTCTCGTTGAACAGCGGGATGTTCGGGTTCGCCGCGTGGTCCTGCCGGTTCTCTTCCTTGATACGCTGGTACGACTCCTCCTCCAGGCGGTTGAGCATCCCCGTGGGGAAGCCGACCATCGAGCTGAACAACAGGGTGCCGTCGGGCAGGATCTGCGGGTCGAGGTCGTCGTAGCGGGAGAAGAAGTGGATCACCGGATCCTGGCTGCCGTCGGCGGGCACGCGCCAGATGTTGCGGTCGTGCAGCGTGGTGGTCGGGGCGCGGCGGGTCGAGACGAAGTAGATCTCGCGGCCGTCGGGCGACCAGCTCGGGTCCGAATTCAGCACGCCGGCCAGGGGATCGCCCTCCGCGTAGGAGGTGTAGGTGACGCGATCCAGGTCCCGGTCCAGCACCATCGTGCCGGCGGCCAGGCCCGTTGTATCGAACTCGATGGTGAAGATCTCGGTGCCGGAGTCGTTGACCCCCGCCAGGTCGAGCCCGCCCGAGAAGGCGATGCGGCGGCCGTCGGGCGAGAAACTGGGGCGCTCAAGGCGCGAGTACTCGTTCGTCAGCGGGAACGCCAAGGCGCCGTAGCCGTCGGCCGCGCCGGCGGTGTTCATGTCCAGGGCCCAGATGGAGAGGTTGCTGCACGTCTCCAGCGAATCGGGCACCAGGCAGCCCGAACGGGTGAACAGCAGCCAGCGCCCGTCCGCCGAGAGGTCCGGATTCATGTGATGCCAGGAGCGGGGGGTCGGGTTGGCGTCCGACGGCTCCAGATACAGGGGCATGATGGTCGCCAGCCCCGCCAGGGCCGTCGGGTCGTTGAGATTGGCCCGGAACAGGCGGTTGCCCACCCGGTTCAGGCGCAGGTAGAAGATGACGTTCTCGTCGTCCTGCCAGAGGGGGTCGCCCTTGTCGTCGTTGAGCACTTCCCGCAGGTTGACCGGCTCGCCGCCGAGCATGACGTTCGTCTCCTGCAACCGGATGAGCTCGGCGCCCTGGCCGGCCAGGTCCTGCACCGGCTCCAGACCCTCCCGCACCGGGATGATGCCCATCTGGCGGTAGTTGAAGAAGTAGAAATCCTCCGTCAGCCGCGGGTCCGCCGGCAGGGCCCACCAGTC
>JBHEPC010000405.1:0-8032 GCA_046260475.1 Candidatus Krumholzibacteriia bacterium
GCGCACTACACCAGCATCCGCCGCACGACCGGCACCACGCCGTCGATGACCAGCTGCACGGCGATCACCGTCAGCAGCAGCCCCATCAGCTTCTCGATGATCCGCAGCCCGCTGTTGCCCAGGCGGGCCAGCACCCGGTCCGCACCCATCAGGACGGCGCCGGTCAGGGCCAGGATGACCAGCACCGCGCCCAGCACCAGCAGCGGGCCCTGGACGGGCGGTGCCTGGGGCACCAGCACCATCACCGTCGTGATGGAACCGGGCCCCGCGAGCAGGGGGATGGCCAGGGGCGTGATGGAAGGGTCGTCGTCCTCGCCGGGCCCCTCGGCGGCGTGGGGGTGGTCCTCGGCGTAGGCCCGCCGGATGCCGGTGCGCCAGCGCCGGGGCTGGCTCTGCAGCATGTCCAGGCCGATGCCGAAGAAGATCACGCCGCCGGCGATGCGGAAGGCGTCGATGGTGATCCCGAACAGGTGCAGCAGCTGCTGCCCCAACAGGGTGAAGACGGCCAGGACGCCCAGCGCCACCACCAGGGCGCGTGCCAGGGTGCGGCGCTTGCGCCGGGGGCTCATGCCGCCGGTCAGGCCGCTGAAGAAGGGGATGCAGCCCAGCGGGTCGATCACCGCGAACAGCGACGAGAATGCCAGCAGCATAAAGGCCATCGTGTCCACGGCGCGTACTCCGCGTGGGGGGTGGGTGCGGCGCGGCGGGCGCCGCCGCGCGGGCCGCGTCAAGATGGTCGGCGCGGCCCCCGCCTGTCAACCGGGGTTGGTGCCCGGCGGCGTGTTCCGGATGCAGGTCTTCGGGCCCGGTGACCACCCCCGCGCACTCGATCCTTGACAAGCCCCGCCCCGATCGGGTCCCATCGCGATGGCGCCCCGAGGCCGGAGCCCAACGGGAATGAGACAGAGAACAGGGGCGGGTAATACTCGCGATTCTTATCGTATGTGGATCCGCGGAGGCTCCCGGATCCGGGAACCGTGCCTGTGGAGACCCCGACGGCCGCGCTGATGCGCTCGCCGGGGACGCTGGGCCGATGCCTTAAGTCCCAAGGGAGGCTACGACATGAAGTTCGCTCTCGCGACCGTAACCGTGATCCTGTTGGCTGCCGCCGGCGCCGCCGGCGCCGCGGACGCCACCGCCGTCGGGGCCGACGACAAGCCGTTCATCACCTTCACCCCGTACGGGGGCGGCGCCTTCTTCCACGAGGACTTCGGTCTTGAGGACAAGGCCATCTTCGGCGCCCGCCTCGGTTGGCAGGTGCTGCGCAAATGGCGCGTGGAGGGCAACTACGGCTACACCCTGCCCGTGCGCACCCGGGACGGCGCCGACGTCGACATCAACGAGTACGGCCTGGACCTCATGTACGAATCCCGGCCGGGCCACCGCTTCAACCCGTACGTGCTGGGCGGCTGGGCCCAGTTCGACTACGCGGCCCATGCGCCCGATGCGAAGCAGCACCTCAACGGCTGGGAATGGGCCATGGGCGTGAACTGGCGGCTGGGGGGCGACAACGCCAGCAACCGCAGCCTGCGTTTCGAGTTGCGCGACGTGATGAGCAAACTGGGCGATCGTTTCGCCAACGACGGTGCGACGACCCACAACTGGATCGCCACCGTCGGCCTGCAGCTCGGCTTCGGCAAGAGCAGCCGCGACAGCGACGCCGACGGCGTGCGCGACCGCGCCGACGCCTGCCCGGACACGCCCCGGGGCGCCGTGGTCGACGCCGCCGGCTGCCCGCGCGACAGCGACGGCGACGGCGTGTACGACGGCCTGGACACCTGCCCGGACACCCCGGCCGGGGCCGTGGTCGACCGCTCCGGCTGCCCGCTGGACGGCGATGGCGACGGCGTGTACGACGGCCTGGACAAGTGCCCGGGCACGCCGCAGGGCGCCATGATCGACGCCTCCGGCTGCCCGCTGGACAGCGACGGCGACGGCGTCTACGACGGCCTGGACAAGTGCCCGGACACGCCGAAGCACCTGAAGGTGGACGCCGAGGGCTGCCCGATCCCGGTGACCGACACGGCAATCCAGCTGCTGGACACCGGCCGCATCAGCACCTCGCAGATCGAGTTCAAGATCTCGTCGGCCGAGTTGGAACGGCGCGACACCGCCGTCCTGGACGAGATCGCCCAGACCCTGGCGGACTGGCCGGCCCTGCGCATCGAGATCGGCGGCCACACCGACAGCTCCGGCTCCGAGGCCTTCAACCAGAAGCTGAGCGAGCAGCGCGCCCAGTCGGTGCTGGATTACCTGCTGGTCAAGCAGCCCGGCCTGGACCGCGGCCGCTTCACCACCAAGGGCTACGGCGAGGGCACGCCCCTCGAAGACAACGGGACCGTCGAGGGCCGCGCGGCCAACCGCCGCGTGGAGTTCACGGTCCTGAACACCGACGAGCTGCGCAAGAAGACCGAGACGCGCAAGCTGCTCGAGCGCTGACGCCGGTGCCGGCGCGGCCGGCCGACCCGACACGGCCGGTCCCTGCCGCCCCCCGGTGCGCCTGCGCACCGGGGGGCGGCGTCCGTCCGTCCGCCCCCGGGCGGGGTGGGCCCGCGGCCCATTTCCGGCGGTGTTTACTTTTTAACAGGCCATTTTTCATGGCATCCCCCGAGGCTACCATATAGCTTTCCCCGTGCACATCAGTCCGCGGGCGGCTGCGACGGCCCGCACCCGGGAACCGCACCTCCGGAGCCCGGACCATCCCCTGTCACCCACCTCCGCCAGCCCCCGGCGGCGGGGGCACCTGGGGCGAGGAGGCGAGCGTTCACGCCATGTCTTCCGAACTGATCAGGCAGGACGATGTCACCATCCGCTTCGCCGGCGATTCCGGCGACGGCATGCAGCTGACGGGCACCCAGTTCACCGACACCACCGCCAAGGTCGGCAACGACCTGGCCACCTTCCCGGACTTCCCGTCGGAGATCCGTGCCCCGGCCGGCACCCGCGCCGGCGTCTCGGGGTACCAGATCCACTTCAGCTCGTCGGACATCTACACGCCCGGCGACGCCCCGGACGTCCTGGTGGCCATGAACCCGGCGGCCCTGATCATCAATTACAAGGATCTCAAGCCGGGCGGCATCGTCCTGGTGAACACCGGCTCGTTCACCGACAGGGACCTGGAGAAGGCCGAGCTCAAGAGCAATCCGTTGACCGACGGCACGCTGTCGGGCTTCCGCGTGATCGAGGAGGACATCAACCAGCGCACCATGGAAGCCCTCGTGGACACCGGCCTGGGCAAGAAGGACGTGCTGCGCTGCAAGAACTTCTACACCCTGGGCATGATGTACTGGCTGTTCAGCCGGCCGCTGGAGCCCACCCTCGAGTGGCTGCAGGAGAAGTTCAGGAACAAGCCCGAGCTGGCCGAGGCCAACAGCCGCGCCCTGAAGGCCGGCTACAACCACGGCGAGCTGCTGCGGCTGTTCCAGGGCCGCTACGACGTGCCCAAGGTGGACGACGCCGCGCCGGGCACCTACCGCAACATCATGGGCAACCATGCCCTGGCGCTGGGCCTGGTGGCGGGCGCCGAGCTGGCGGGGCTGAAGGCCTTTCTCGGCTCGTACCCCATCACGCCGGCCACGGACATCCTGCAGTCCATGGCCGAGCTGAAGAACTACGACGTGATGACCTGCCAGATGGAGGACGAGATCGCCGGCATCTGCACGGCCATCGGCGCCTCCTTCGCCGGACGGCTGGGCATGACGACCACCTCGGGTCCGGGCCTGGCGCTCAAGTCCGAGGCCCTGGGCCTGGCCGTGATCACGGAGCTGCCCCTGGTCTGCGTCGACGTGCAGCGCGCCGGCCCCTCGACCGGCCTGCCGACGAAGGTGGAGCAGGCGGACCTGCTGCAGTCCGTCTTCGGCCGCAACAGCGAGGCGCCCATGCCGGTGCTGGCCTGCGCCTGCCCGGCCGACGCCTTCGACTGCGCCGTGGAGGCCTGCCGCATCGCGGTGGAGTACATGACCCCGGTGATCCTGCTGAGCGACAACTACATCGCCAACGGCGCCGAGCCCTGGAAGCTGCCGGAGATCGACAAGCTGCCGCGGTTCGAGGTCAAGTTCGTGACCGACCCCGATGGCTACTGGCCGTACAAGCGCGACGAGAAGCTGGCCCGTTACTGGGCCAAGCCCGGCACGCCCGGCCTGGTGCACCGCATCGGCGGCCTGGAGAAGGACGCCGGGACGGGCAACGTCTCGCACGACGCGGAGAACCACCAGTTGATGGTCGAGACCCGGCTGCAGAAGGTCATGAACGTCCGCGACTCGATCCCCACGCCCGAGTACTTCGGCCCCGAGGATCCGGACCTGCTGGTGGTGGGCTGGGGCTCGACCTACGGCGCCATCCGCAGCTCGGTCGAAGCCATGCAGCGGGACGGCAAGCGCATCGGGCGCATCCACCTGCGGCACGTCTACCCGCTGCCTCACGGCCTGGCGGAGATCTTCGCCTCGGCCAAGCGCATCGTGGTGCCCGAGCTCAACATGGGGCAGTTGGCGCGCCTGCTGACCAGCGAACTCCCGCAGTTCACGTTCGAATCGATCCACAAGGTGCAAGGCAAGCCCTTCTTCGCTCCCGAGCTGAAGGTGCATTTCCATAGGATCCTGGAGGAAACGGCATGAGCGACGTCCAGCAGTTGAAACCCAAGGACTTCAAGTCCGACCAGGAGATGCGCTGGTGCCCCGGGTGCGGCGACTACTCGGTCATCAACGGGGTGCAGGCCGTGCTCGCGGACATCGGCGTGGCCAAGGAGAACGTGGTCATGGTCTCGGGCATCGGCTGCTCGAGCCGGTTCCCGTACTACATGGACACCTACGGCTTCCACGGCATCCACGGCCGCGCCAACGCCATCGGCACCGGCGTGAAGGTGGCCAATCCCGACCTGCAGGTCTGGGTGATCACCGGCGACGGCGACGGCCTGTCCATCGGCGGCAACCACATGATCCACTCCCTGCGCCGCAACGTGGACATGAAGATTATCCTGTTCAACAACCAGATCTACGGCCTGACCAAGGGGCAGTATTCCCCCACCTCGCCGCGGGGCCTGAAGACCAAGACCACGCCGTACGGCTCGGTGGACGCCCCCTTCAACCCGGTGCAGCTGGCGCTGGGCGCCGGCGCGACCTTCGTGGCCCGCACCATGGACGTGCAGCCCAAGCACCTGAAGCAGGTGCTGGCGGCGGCCGCGGCCCACAAGGGCTCGGCCTTCGTGGAGGTCTGGCAGAACTGCGTGATCTTCAACGACGGCGCCTTCAAGGGCTGGACCGAGAAGGCCGTCCGCGACGAGCTGACGGTGAACCTCGAGGCCGGCAAGCCCATGGTCTACGGCAAGGAGCGGGAGAAGGGCCTGAAGGTCGAGGGCATGTCCCTCGTGATCGTGCCGGCCGCGGAGGCGTCGGTCTGGGATCCGACGGTCGCGTCGGCTGCGCCGGCGTTCCTGATGTCCCAACTGGACGAGGATCCGGCCATGCCGCGGCCCATGGGCGTGCTGCGCGCCGTGGCGGCGCCGACCCTGGACGGGCTGGTGGCCGATCAGATCGACGCGGTCACGAAGAAGAAGGGTCCCGGCACCCTGAAGGACCTGCTCTACACTCCCGACTGCTGGACGGTGGGCTGACCGCCGACCCGCAGGACGATCGCGAAGAAGGCGCCGCTCCCGCGGGGGAGCGGCGCCTTTGCCTTCGCCCGGCAGGCGACGCCAGGTTTCAGGAGCATGATCTTGCGGGTGTCGCGGCCGGCCCCGCCCGGGAAGCGGCCCCGCAGCAGGGCTTGAGAAAATCGTCCGGCATCTCCCGCGTTGCCCGGCGGCGCGGGCCGGGTTATCGTGGAGGCCGGATCGGCACCAGGACGAAAGGTGGACCGGAACATGAGATTTGGCGAGTGGACCTTCCGCGCCTGCCACGACGGCCGCTTCAAGCTCGACGGCGGCGCCATGTTCGGCGTCGTGCCGAAGGTCTTCTGGGAGAAGCACCACCCCGCGGACGAACGGAACCGCATCGACCTGGACCTGCGCTGCCTGCTGGCGGACGGGCCCGACGGCCGCCGCATCCTCGTGGACACGGGCATGGGCGACCGCTGGGACGCGAAGAAGTCGGGGGTGTTCGGCCTGGTGCGCCGGCCCAACCAGCTGGTGGCCGAGTTGGCCGAGGAGGGGGTCACCCGCGAGTCGGTCACCGACGTGGTGCTGACCCACCTGCACTTCGACCACGCCGGCGGCGCCGTGCGCGACGTGGGCGGGCGCCTGGTGCCCACCTTCCCCGAAGCCCGCTACTGGGTGCAGCAGCGCCACTGGGACTGGGCCAACCGGCCCAGCGAGCGGGACCGTGCCAGCTTCCGGCCCGAGGATTTCGCGTCCCTGGAGCGGGAAGGCCGCCTGGAGCTCGTCGACGGGGCCCAGGAGATCCTGCCGGGCGTGCGCGTGACCCCCATCAGCGGCCATACCCCCGGCCAGCAGATGGTGGAGTTCCACACCGGGGCCGGGGTGCTCGTCTACTGCGGCGACCTGATCCCCTTCCTGAGCCAGGTGCACATCCCCTGGATCATGGGCTTCGACCTGAACCCGCTGCTGACCGTCACCGAGAAGAAGCAGTTTTTGACCCGCGCCGTGGAGGACGGCTACGTCCTGGTCTTCGAGCACGACCCCGTGCACGAGGCGGCCACGGTGCGTTTCGAGGACGGCCGTTTCGTGCCGGGCGAGGTGTTCACCCTGGCCGCGGGCCGTCCCGGGGAAGCGACCGCACCATGAAGAACGACGGACTGATCCCGGACCTGGGCCGCGCCCCCCTGCCCGAGCGCAAGCCCCAGTGGCTGCGCATGAAGCGCCAGGGCGGCACCGAGTACAACGAGGTCAAGCGCCTGCTGCGCGCGGCCGCGCTGCACACCGTGTGCGAGAGCGCCAACTGCCCCAACCGCGGCGAGTGCTTCGGCAGCCGCACGGCCACCTTCCTGCTGATGGGCGAGGTCTGCACCCGCCACTGCACCTTCTGCAACATCCCCGGCGGCCGCGCCGGCGCCCTGGACCCCGACGAGCCGCGCCGCGTGGCCGAGACGGTGCGCACCCTGGGCCTGAAGTTCGCCGTCTGCACCTCGGTCAACCGGGACGATCTGCCCGACGGCGGCGCGGAGCATTTCGCCGCGACCATCCGGCAGATCCGGGCGGTGAACCCGGGCTGCGGCGTCGAGGTGCTGATCCCCGACTTCATGGGCGACCGCGCCGCGCTGCAGACGGTGCTGCGCGAGTCCCCGGAGGTGCTGAACCACAACCTCGAGACCGTGCCCCGCCTGTACCCCATGCTGCGCACCGGCGCGGACTACCGGCGCTCCCTGGCCGTGCTGCGGGCCGCCCGCGACTGGTCCGACGCCCACGGCGGCGCCGTCAAGGTCAAGACCGGCATCATGCTGGGGGTGGGCGAGACCGGCGGCCAGGTGGTCGAGCTGATGCACGACGCCGTCGCCGCCGGCGTGCAGATCATGACCATCGGCCAGTACCTGCAGCCCAGCGGGCGCCACCACCCGGTGCGGCGGTATGTGGAGCCCGCGGAGTTCGACCGCCTGGCCGCCATCGGCCGCGAGCTGGGCCTGGGCTGGGTCGAGGCCGGGCCCATGGTGCGCTCCAGCTACCACGCCCGGGAACAGTCCGAGACCCTGGCCCGGGGCGAGCCGCCCCAGGGGCCGGACCCCCTCCCGTGACCGGCCCGCGGGCGCCGCTACTGGGGGCCGTCCTGGCCTGCGCGGTGCTCGTGGTGGCGGTCAGCGCCGGCCTGCTGGACCTGCAGCGCGCCGCCGGCCATCGCCTGGAGGAGGCCCTCGGCCAGCGCCTGCTGGCGGTGGCCACCGCCCTGGCGGCGGCCGCGGAGCCGGACAGCGTCGAGGCCCTGTCTTTGGGTTCGGCGGGCCGGGGCTGGGCCGCCCGGCAGGAGCAGAGCTGGCAGCTCCTGGCCGCCCGCGCCGGTCTGGCGGAGATCACCCTGATCGACCCCGAGGGCCGCATCCTGGCCACCACCGCCGCCAACCTCCTGGTCGGCGAGACCAGCGACTTCTG
>JBHEPC010000465.1:0-8062 GCA_046260475.1 Candidatus Krumholzibacteriia bacterium
CGGCCAGGGGCGGCGCCAGGCGGCCGGCGCCGCCGTCGCGGCGCAGGGCCAAACCGCCGCGGGTGATGAACTGCAGGGCGCGGGCCGCGGTCAGCAGCTCGATGGCCACCACGGTGGCCGTGCGCGCCAGCACCCCTTCCAGCTTGACCGCCCCCACCGAGCCCATGCTCACGTGGTCCTCCTGGCCGTCGCTGGTGGGCACCGAGTCGACGGCCGCGGGGAAGGCCTTGCTGCGGTTCTCCACCACCAGCCCCGCGGCCAGGTACTGGGCGATCATCAGCCCCGACTCGAGACCCGGATCGTCCGCCAGGAAGCGGGGCAGGCGGCCGCCGTTGCCGCCCATCATGAGGTTGACGCGGCGCTCGGCGACGTTCGCCAGCTCGGCCACGGCCTGGTACAGGAAATCCAGCTGCAGCGCGAGCGGCTGGCCGTGGAAGTGGCCGCCGGTGATGACCTCGCGGCTGTCCGGCAGCAGCACCGGGTTGTCGGTGACCGAGGCCGCCTCCCGCAGCAGGACGTCGCGGGCCTGGCGCACCACCCCCAGGGTGGCGCCGATGACCTGGGGCGCGCAGCGCACCGAATAGGGATCCTGCACCCGTGCGCAGTCACGGTGGCCGGCCATGACCTCGCTGCCCTCGAGCAGGGCGTGGACGCAGGCGGCCACGTCGGCGATCTCGGGGTGGAGGCGCAGGGCGTGGTAGGCCGGACCGAAGGGCTGCGCGCTGCCTTCGAGGGCCTCGAGCGAGAGAGCGGCGGCCACCACCGCGCAGCCCGTCAGGTCCAGGGCGCGGTCGGCCGCCAACAGGCCCAGGCTGGTCATCAGCTGGGTGCCGTTGATGAGGGCCAGCCCCTCCTTGGCCTCCAGCACCAGGCCCGGGCGTTCCAGGCCCTCCAGCACCGGCGCGGTTTCCAGGCGGCAGCCGTCCTCGTCCAGCAGGTGCCCCTCGCCCATGAGCACCAGGGCCAGGTGCGACAGGGGCGCCAGGTCCCCCGAGGCGCCGACCGAGCCGCGGGACGGGATCCACGGGTGCAGGCCGCTGTCCAGCAGCCACAGCAGCTGCTCCACCAGCTCGACCCGCACGCCGCTGAAGCCGTGGGCCAGGCTCAGCGCCCGCAGCAGGATCATGCCGCGGGCCTGGTCCCGGTCCAGGGGCGGCCCCCAGCCCACGGCGTGGCTGCGCACCAGGTTGCGCTGCAGCCGGGCCTGGTCGGCGGCGGGGATCACCGTGTCGGCGAGGCGGCCGAAGCCGGTGTTCACGCCGTAGATGCGGCGATCCGAAGCCAGCAGCTCCCGGCGGAAGGCGTCGCCGCGGGCGATCCGGGCGCGGGCGTCGTCGCCCAGGACGGCCGGGCGCCGGCCGGCGACGATGGCCGCGAACGCGCCCAGGTCCAGGGTGTCGCGGCCGATGACGAAGGGGGCGGAGGTGTCGTTCACCGTCACGGCTCCGGCGGGTGGAGGTCAGGCCGGGCGGAAGAAGCGGTCGACCCGCTCCAGCAGTTCCGCCGTGTCGCCGAAGCCCGTCGGCAGGACGGGCAGGGCGCCCAGAAACGTAGCCCCGTAGCCGCGCGTGTGCAAACGGGTGTCGAGGATGACGACGATGCCCCGGTCGCTGGGCCGGCGGATCAGGCGGCCGAAGCCCTGGCGCAGGCGCAGCACCGCGTCGCGGACCATGAAACTGGTGAAGGGGTTCTCGCCCGCGGCGCTCAGGCGGTCGCAGCGGGCCTCGACCCAGGGATCGTTGGGCACCAGGAACGGCAGCTTCGCCACCACCAGGATCTCCAGGTCCTCCCCCGGGAAATCGACCCCTTCCCAGAACGTGGCCGTGCCCAGCAGCACGGCGCGCTCCAGGCGGCGGAAGCGGTCGGCGAGGGCACCGGCAGCGCCCTGGGGCCGCTGCACCAGCAGGGCGGGGCGGCCGTGGGTCGGGTCCGGGCGCTCGCCCAGGCCGGCGGCCTCCAGCACCTCGGCCGCGTCGGCGATCATGCGGTACGAGGTGAACAGGCCCAGGGTCTTGCGGCCGGTGTGCAGCGCCAGGTCCCGCACCACCTCGCCGACGGCCCGGCCGAAGTCCGCGGCCTCGGGCGCCGCGAAGCGGGACGGCACCAGCACCAGCACCTGGCGGTGGAAGTCGAAGGGCGAGGGGCAGGCCCTCGTCAGGGTGGGCGGGCGGCGGCGGTCCAGGCCCAGCTCGCCCAGCATGTGGTTGAAGTCCTCGCCGACGGCGAGGGTGGCGCTGGTCATCACCGGGTGGGTGTCGCCGTCGCCCCAGTACTCGCGCAGGATATCGCCCGCGTCCAGGGGCGTGGCGCCCAGCAGACGCGCGCCGTGGCGCGGGGCGGGCTCCAGCCAGGTGACCCAGTTCTCGTCCTGGTCGGTCATCAAAAAGCGCAGGTCGTGCTGCAGCAGGCGCACCAGCTGGCCCGCCTGGGCCAACTGGGCCAGGTCGTCCTCGAGCGCGCCGCCCAGGTCCTCCAGGGAGGCGGCGGCGGCGGCCAGGCGGGCGAAGGATTCGGCGGCCTGGGTCAGGGCCTCCAAGGCGGCGGCGGTCTCGCCGCGGATCTCGCCGAAGGCCTCGTCCTTGTCCCGGACCCGCTGGCGCTGGGTCGCGCGCCCGGTCGCGGGCAGGGCCGCATCCACCAGGGCACCGAGCGCCTGCCACCAGCCGGCGTAGGCGTCACCCGCCCGGCCGAGGGCGCGGCCGAAGTCCTCGCAGGCCTGGGCCGCGCGCTCCCCGTCCGGACCCAGGGCGGCCAGGCGGGGGGCGGCCAGCAGGGTGCGCTCGGGCTGGCGGGCGGCGCCGGCCAGGCGGCCGGCGAGCTGCTCCACGTCCTGCCAGCGGCCCAGGCCGCAGGCGATGCCGTGGGTCTCGAGGGTCACCGCCGCCAGGCGGTGGGACTCGTCCACCACCAGGTGGTCGCGCTCGCCGATCAGCGTGCGCCCCTGGGCCAGGTCGTGCAGCAGCAGGGAGTGGTTGACCACCAGCAGGTCCGCCTCCCGGCCCCGGCGCCGGGCCGTCTGCACGTGGCAGCGGTCGCCCTCGTAGCACAGCCCCGGCAGGCAGAGGTCCGCGGCGTCGAAGAGCTCGGCCAGGTCCCGCACCAGCAGGGGATGGGCCGCGACCTCCTCGCGCAGGCCCTCGCGGCTGTCGTCCAGCCAGAGACGGAAGGCGACCGCGCGCAGGGCGTCGGCCAGGGACTCCAGGGGCCGGGACAGGTAGGCCTGGCGCTGCCGCAGGCAGAGGTAGTTGCGCCGGCCCATGAGCAGGGCCCAGCGCTTGTCCCCCAACAGCGGCTCCAGCCGCGGCAGGTCCTGGCCCAGGATCTGCCGCTGCAGGGCGCGGGTGTGGGTCGAGACCACCGCCCGGCCACCGCCGTGGCGCAGGGCCGCCGCCAGGGGCACCAGGTAGGCCAGGGTCTTGCCCACTCCCGTGCCCGCCTCCACCAGCAGGGCGCGCCGGTCGCGCAGGGCCTCGGCCACGGCGCGGGCCATGTCCGCCTGCTCCCAGCGGGGGGCGAAGTCCGGACCGTAGAAGGCGCCCAGGCCGTCGGGGGCGGCCAGCCAGGCGGCGATGCCGTCGGGGTCGGCCGGCAACGGCGCGGGCGCGGCGGCGCAGGCCGGTGCCGCCGCCGGTGCCGGCGCGGCGGCGGCCGGCGCCTGGGCCGGCACCGGCAGATCGTCCAGCAGGTCCAGCAGCGGCCCCAGGTCCGGCTTGAAGCCCTTCAGCAGGCCGCGGCAGGCGTCGCGCAGGCCCTCGTCCCGCTGCTGCCAGCGGCGCAGGCCGGCCAAGGCGAGGCGGCGCACCCGCCGCAGTTCGCTCTCGGCGGCGATGCGCTCGGGCGGCAGGGGCTCGGCGTCCCAGGCCTGGCCCAGGGGATCGAGCAGGGCCCACAGCACGTCCTCGGTGACCAGCAGGCCGCCGCCGGGTTGGGCCGCGCAGGCATCGCCGCGGCCGGCGGCGATCACGGCGCCCGGGGCGCCGTCGGTGGGACGGCGCGGGTCGGGGGTCTCGAACACCCGCTCGCCGGTGGCCAGGTCCAGGGCCAGCCAGCGGGTCAGCGCCGGGTCCCGGGGCCGGGCCAGCAGCAGGTGGCGGTCAATCCCCACCGTCGCCGTCCCCGGTGGCGGCCAGGTGCGCGACGAACGCGGCCTCGTCCAGGACCGCGACCCCCAGCGCTTGGGCCTTGTCCAGCTTGCCGCCCGGTTGGTCGCCGGCGATCACGGCGGTGGTCTTCTTCGCGACGCTGCCGGTGACCTTGCCGCCGCGGGCCTCGATGGCGCGCTGGGCCTCGGCGCGGCTGAGCGCCGCGAGGGTGCCGGTGAGCACGAAGGTGCCGCCGGCGAAGAAGCCGCCGGTGACGGCGGCCCGCGTCGCGGTGGCCGGCACCTCCTCGCGGTCCAGGAAGAAACCCACCGCGCGCAGGTCGGCCACCAGCTTGGCGCCGCCCTCGCCGGCCAGGAAGCCGGCCACCGCGGCCGCCACCGTGGGTCCGATGTCCGGCAGCTCGGCCATCTGCTCCGGCGTCGCCTCCACCAGGGCGTCGATGCCGTGGAAGCGGGCGGCCAGGGTGCGGGCCGTGGCGGTGCCCACCTGGGGGATGCCCAGGGCGAAGATCTTCGCCGCCCACGGCCGCTGCCGGGCGCGTTCCAGGCCGGCCAGCAGGCGTTCGGCCGACTTCGCACCCCAACCGGGCAGGTCGGCCAGCTCGGCCCCATCGAGGCGGAACAGGTCCGCAGGGCCGGCCACCAGGCCGCGCTCGAGGAAGAGTTCGACCGAGCGCTCGCCCAGGCCCTCGATGTCGCAGGCGTCGCGGCCGGCGAAATGGCGCAGCCGCCCGGCCACCACCGCCGGGCACAGGGGGTTGGTGCAGCGCACGGCGACCTCCCCCTCGAGCTGCCGGGTGGGGAGGCCGCACTTGGGGCAGCGCTCGGGCCGGGGCACGGCCTGCTCGGCGCCGGTGCGCCGCTCGGCCACCACCCGCAGCACCTTGGGGATGACGTCGCCGCCCTTGACCACCACGACGGTGTCGCCGCGGCGGATATCCTTGCGCTCCATCTCCTGCCAGTTGTGGAGGGTGGCCCGCGCGACGGTGCTGCCGGCCAGGAGCACCGGCACCAGCTCGGCCACGGGGGTGATGACGCCGGTGCGGCCCACCTGCAGGGTGACGTCCCGCAGGGTGGTCACGGCCTCCTCGGCGGCGAACTTGTAGGCCAGGCCCGAGCGGGGCGCCTTGCTGGTGCTGCCCAGGGCCTCCTGCCACTGGCGGCTGTCCACCTTGATGACCGCACCGTCGATCTGGTAGTCCAGCTCGTGGCGCATCGCCTCCAGCTCGGCCAGGTGGGCGCGCAGCTCGTCCAGGCCGCCGGCGGTGCGCAGGAACGGGTTGACGGGCAGGCCGAGGGCGCGCAGGGCCGCCAGCTCGGACCGGTGGTCGGGGAAGGGGTCAGCCATGGCGCGGTCGTCGGCGTCCAGGGGGAAGAGCTGGTAGAAGAAGACCGACAGGCCGCGGCGGCGCACCTCGTCCGCAGCGAGGGTCTTGAGCGTGCCGGCGGTGGCGTTGCGTGGGTTGGCCAGCACCTCCAGGCCGGCCGCCTCGCGGGCGGCGTTCAGCTCGCGGAAGCGGGCCAGGCCCAGGAATACCTCGCCCCGGGCCTCACAGGCGGTGACCGGCGGCGCATCGCCGGTCGGGAACGCCTCCTGCCAGCGGTCGGGCAGGCGCGCCGGCACGCCGGCGACGGTCGCGGCGTTGGCGGTGATGACGTCGCCCCGGGCGCCGTCGCCCCGGGTCAGGGCGGTGGCCAGGCGGCCGCCCCGCCAGCGCACGGCCAACGCCACGCCGTCCATCTTGGGCTCGACGGTGTAGAGCAGGTCGGCGGTGTCCAGGGTGCGGGCGACGCGGTCGGCGAACGCGGCCACCTCGTCCAGGTCGTAGCTGTTCTGCAGGCTGAGCATGGGCCGGCTGTGGGGCGCCGAGGGGAAGCGGGCGTCCTGGTCGGCGCCGACGGTGACGGTGGGGCTGTCGGGGGCGGCGAACTCGGGGAACGCCTCCTCCAGTGCGGCCAGGCGCCGCTCGAGGGCGTCGTACTCGGCGTCGGTGATCGCCGCGGCGTCGCGGTTGTAGTAGAGGTCCCGGTGGCGGGCGATCTCCGTGCGCAGCCGCGTGATCTCCCGACGGGCGGTGTCCCGGTCCATGGTGCTCCGCTCGACCGCGGCGGGCAGCCTGCCGACCGTCCCCGCCCGGGGACCGGCCGCGCCCCTGGCGCCGCTCAGAAGGATTCCATCAGGGTGACGTGCAGCTTGGCCTGGTCGAAGTCGACCGTGCCCGGGAAGCCCACGGCCAGGGACAGGTCGCCGCCGGGGGTGCGGGCCAGGATGCCCAGGCCGTAGCCGCGGGGCCAGCCCTCGCGCCGCGACCGGCGCCCCGGGTCGGCGGGCGTCGGGTCGGCGGCCTCGAAGGCAAAGTACCCCAGGTCGTAGAACGTGTAAAGACGCGAGCCCCGGGCCGAGCCCAGGCGCAATTCGACCGCGCCCCACGCCGCCCTCTCGCCGTGGAACTCCTCCTCCCGGTAGCCCCGCAGGCTGGCCGCGCCGCCGAAGCGGAACTGCTCCGACAAGGGCACCTCGCCCCGGGTGCCGGACACCTCGCGGAACGAGCTGCGCACGAACACGCTCAGCCCCTCGCCGAGCCACAGCTCGCCCGCCGTGTCGGCCTCGAAGATGCGCTGGTTCGTGGCCTCGCCCAGCCGGGCCGGCGCCTGGGGCACGCCGGCGACGGTGTCGGTGCGGGCGATCGACTGGCGCCAGGCCTCCTCCACGGCGAAGCTACCCTCCCAGCCGCTGCGGGAGCGGTCGCCGCGGCGGTGCAGGACCGCGCCGCGCACGCGGGTGCGGGTGGAGCGTTCCAGCGCGCCCAGGGGGTAGGTGGCCCGGTCCCAGCCCAGGCCCACCTCCACGCCCCACAGGGCCACCACCGGCAGGCGCCAGCGGTTGTCCACCCGGAAGCGGGTGTACGCGTCCTGCTGCACCTCGTGGTCCAGGGCCAGGTCCGTGTCCAGCGCCGTGCCGAACGCCAGGGGCTCGAGGTAGCGGAAGCCGAAGCGGCTGGTGCGGTCCCCGTCGTCCCGCCAGCCGACGGCCAGCGCACGGCCCGTGCCCGCCAGGTTGGGCAGGTCCAGGTCCACCTGGCCGCTGAGGCGGCTGCCCCCTTCCTCGCGGCGGCTGAGCCCCAGGACCACCTGGGCGCGGTTGGCCTTCGGACGCGGCACGATGGGCAGGTGCACGCCCACGGTGTCCACGGCGGCGGTCACGTGGACGATGGGTTCGTCCACCCGGGCGTACAGGTCCCGCGCGAGCAGGCGGTCCACCGCACGGGCCAAATCCGACTGGCGGAACGGGGCCCCGGACTCCAGGCCCGCGGTGCGGGCAGCGAAGGCCGACGCCCGGCCCGGCGGCAGGCTGGTGGTGATCGGCCCCAGCCAGGCGGGGTAGCCCGGAAGCAGGGTTCCTGCCAAGGTGACAGTGCGCAGTCCGGCATCGAGTTGGATCTCTCGCGTCACCCAACGCGCGAAGGGCCGCCCGGCCTCGCCGGCCCCGGTCAGGACGCGGTCGATGCCCTCGTCCAGGTCGTACGCGTCGAAGCGGTCACCCGCCCGCGGCAGCCAGGTGCCCAGCAGGTGCTCCCGGCCGGGGAAGTCCTCGCCGGCCACCTCCAGGCCGGCCCAGGTCCAGGCCGGGCCCGGGGCGACCACCAGGGTGTCGGGCGGCACCCCGGCGTCGGCGGCCGCGGCGGCACCCGGCCGGCGCAGCACCTGCGCCTGCAGGTGCCCGCGGGCCAGCCAGCGGTCCCGCAGGCGCGCCTGCAGGGGCCGGACCGCCACGGCGCTGTCGGCGACCGCGCCCGCGGCGGCTCGGGCCACGGCGGCGCGCACCAGCGCCACCCAGGCCGCACGGTCGGTGGCGTCGTCCGGCGGCGCCTGGTCCGCCTCCGGCGGCAGGGCCAGGCGGGCGGCCGGCGGCAGGGCGCCCAGCCAGCGGCCGTCCTCGGTTAGCCACTGGGTCTGGCC
>JBHEPC010000008.1:0-10993 GCA_046260475.1 Candidatus Krumholzibacteriia bacterium
CCTGCTGGCCCTGGCCGCCGTGGCGGCCCTGGGGGCGGGCGTGGCCCTGCCCGGCGCCGCCGACGCCTTCGCCCATTTCCGCGCCGGGCGCTTCACCGAGGCGCGCGAAGCCCTGGACCAGCCCGCCGCCGACCTGGACGAAGGGCGGACCCTGCTGCTGAAGGCCTACCTGGCCCGCCGGCCCGGAGCCGCGCTGCCCGCCCTGGAGGGCGCGGTGGCAGCCCTCGGCCCGGCCGACCCGGTCGGCGCCGCCGCCGCGGCGGACGCGGCGGCCATCCGCTTCGCCCAGGGCCGGCACCGGGAGGTGCTGACGACCCTGCAGCCCCTGCTCGACCGCGGCGCCGAGGCCGCCCCCGGGCGGGCCCTGGTGCTGGCGGGCCTGTCCCGGCAGGCTCTGGGGGACAAGGAGGGCGCGGCGGGTCTGCTGGCAACGGTCAAGCCCGGCGACCCGGAGTTCGCCGCCGCGCGGGCCGCCCTGGGCAACCTGGCCCTGGCGGACAAGGACCCGGCCAAGGCCCTGCGCTACTACGAGAACGCGGACGACGAAACCCGCACCGGCGCCGGCCGCTGGCGGGCCCTGCGCCTGGCCGGACGCGACGACGACGCCGAGCAGGTGCGGCTGCGCCTGGCCGAGCGGGACGCCGGCGGCCTGGCCCTGCTGGAGATCAGCCGCGTGCAGCGGGCCGCGGCCGACGAGGACGCCGCCCGCCTGGCCCAGGAGGCGCCGCCGGCAGGGGCGCAGAACCCCGCCGCCGCGGCCACACCCGCGGACGGACGCTACACCCTGCAGCTGGGGGCCTTCAGCGACCGCGGCCTGGCCCTGGCGATGATGCGCCAGTTCGGCGCGCAGGTGCCCAGCCTGCGCATCGACACCGAGCGGGACGCGCGCGGCCAGTTCCTCTACAAGGTGCGCAGCGGTGCGTACGTCAGCCCGGCCCGGGCCAAGGACGCGGCCGACGCCCTGAAACGCTCCCTCGGCGTCGACGTCTTCGTGGCCGAGCTCGGCGGCTGAGGCCGTGGCCCGCGCCGGCAAGGCAGCCACCGCAGGCGAGGACAAGGGCGATCGCCCCCGCCTGACGCCCATGCTGACCCAGTACCTGGAGCTGAAGGCCCGCAATCCCGACGCCCTCCTGCTGTTCCGCATGGGCGATTTCTACGAGACCTTCTTCGAGGACGCCCAGGTCCTGGCCGAGACCGCGGGCGTGACCCTCACCAGCCGCGACAGCAAGAGCGACAATCCGGTGCCCCTGGCCGGCGTGCCCTACCACGCCCTGGACAGCTACCTGCACCGCCTGCTGGAGGCGGGGCTCACCGTCGCCATCTGCGAGCAGGTGGAGGACCCGGCCCTGGCCAAGGGCCTGGTCAAGCGGGACATCGTCGAGATCATCAGCCCGGGCACCGCGACCGCCCCGGAGCTGGTGGGCACCGCGGCCGGCGTCTACTGCCTGGCCTGGGTGCCCCGGCCCGGCGGCGAGGACGGCTTCGCGCTGCTGGACGCTTCGACCGGCGAGTTCCGCTGCGGCCAGGAGCGGGGCTCCCTGCCCGCCCTCTGCGAGCGGCATCCGGTGCGCGAGGTGATCGTGCGCGAGGACGCGGACGAGGAGCAGCTGCGCCGCTGGCGCGCGGCCCTGCCGCGGGTGGTGGTCAACCGGGTCAACACCTCGTGGTTCCACCCCGAGTTCGCCCGCCGCACCCTGCTGGACCACTTCGCCACCGCCAGCCTGACCGCCTTCGGCCTGGACGACGACGCCCGCGAACCGGCCCGCACCGCCGCGGGCGCCCTGCTGCGCTACGTGGCCAGCCTGGCCCTGCGCAAGCCGCCGCAGGTGACGGGCCTGCGCTTCAGCGCCCGCGGCGACCGCCTGGTGCTGGACGAGGAGACCCTGCGCAACCTCGAGGTCTTCCGCACCTTCCGCGGCGAGCGGGGCGAGGGCACCCTGGTGCACCACGCCGACGGCACCGTGACCCCCATGGGCCGCCGCCTGCTGGAGCTGCGCCTGGCCGAGGCCCTGACCGACCTGGACGAGTTGGCGTCCTGGCACGCCGGCGTGGCCGCCGCCCTGGACGACCGCGCCTGGCGGGACGGGCTGCGCGCAATCCTGCGCCGGGTCGGCGACCTGGACCGGCTGGCCGCCCGGGCCGCCACCGGGCGCATCGGCCCGGCCGGGCTGCGCCAGCTGGGGTCCGCCCTGGGCGCGGTGGGCGAGCTGCGCCAGGCCGCCGGCCGGGACGGCCATGACGCCCACCCGGTCGCCCGCTGGCTGGGCGAGGCGGCCGACTTCGGCGACCTCGCGACCCGCCTGCTGGATTCCCTGCGGGAGGACGCCCCGGCGACCGTCCGCAGCGGCGGCTACGTGGCCGCGGGCGTGGACCCGGACCTGGACCGCTACCGGGCGGTGCTCACCGACAGCAAGGGCTTCCTGGCCGGGCTGCAGGCCCGGGAGCGCGAGGCCACGGGCATCGGCGCGCTGAAGGTGGGCTACAACAAGGTCTTCGGCTACTACTTCGAGGTCACGAACAAGCACCTGGCCAAGGTGCCGCCGCGCTTCGAGCAGAAGCAGACCCTGGTCAACGCCGCCCGCTTCCACACCAACGAACTGAAGGAGGCCGAGCGCACCGTCCTGGAGGCGGAGGAGCAGGCCGAGCGCCTGGAGGCCGCCGTCCTGGCCGACCTGGTGGCCGCGGTGGCCGACCGCCTGGGGGCCATCCACCAGGCCGGGCGCCTGGTGGCCCAGGCGGACCTGATGCTGGGCTACGCAGCCGTGGCCGAGCGCCACCGCTACTGCCGACCCGTGTGCGACGGCAGCCGGGTCTGCGCCGTCCGCGGCGGTCGCCACCCGGTGGTAGAGCAGCTGCTGGCGTCCGACTTCATCCCCAACGACACCGAACTGGACGGCGAAGAGCGCCAGGTCCTGCTCTTGACGGGCCCCAACATGGGTGGCAAGTCCACCTACCTGCGCCAGGTGGCCCTGATCCAGCTGCTGGCCCAGGCGGGCGGCTTCGTGCCCGCCGACAGCGCTCGCCTGGGGGTGGCCGACCGCATCTTCACCCGCGTGGGCGCCAGCGACAACCTGGCCCGGGGCGAGTCCACCTTCTACGTGGAGATGAGCGAGACCGCCCACATCCTGCACCAGATGAGCAGCCGCTCCCTGGTCATCCTGGACGAGATCGGCCGCGGCACCAGCACCTACGACGGCCTCTCCCTCGCCTGGGCCATCACCGAGTTCCTGGGCTCGCCCCACGGGCCGCGGCCCCGCTCGGTGTTCGCCACCCACTACCACGAGCTGACCGAACTGGAGGGCGAGCAGCCCGGCCTGGTCAACCTGCGGCTCGAGGTGCGGGAGTGGGAGGGGCGCATCATCTTCATGCACGCGGTGGTGCCCGGGCGCAGCGACAAGAGCTACGGCATCCACGTGGCCCGCCTGGCGGGCCTGCCCGAACCGGTGCTGCGCCGGGCCGAGCAGATCCTGGCCTCCCTCTCTGCGGCCGACCGGCGCGAGCTGCCGGCGTTGCGGGCCCGCCCCGAGACCGCGCCCCCCGCAGGCGCGCCCGCCCAACTGAGCCTGTTCCGGGAGGCGGAACGGGACGCCCTGGCCGCCCTGAAGGCCCTGGACCTGGAGTCGATCAGCCCCGTGGACGCGTTCATGTGGCTCGTCAAGATCCGGCGCCAACTGGGCGATTGACACCCTTTCCGGTACAGGTCGCCCCTTTTGGGCCGATCAGTTGCCCAGGATTGCGCCGGCGACCGTCCGGCGCCAACCGGTGGAGCGTGATGAGCGACGGCATCCGATGGTCCGTGGTGTTGGCCTGTCCGGCCGAGGCCGAGCTGTCCCTGCTGGCGGATCTTTCCGCCCGGCGGGACGCCCGGATCGTCGCCGTGGCCGACCCCGACGGCACCAGCCTGGGGGCCGAGCTGGCCGCGATCATGGGCATCCCCGTGGTGGCGGACCTGGAGGCCGTGCCGCGGCCCACCGACCACGTCCTGGTCCACGGCGCGCTGACCGGCGCGGTGGCCGCGCTGCTGGACGACGCCGCCACCCTGGGCATGCAGACCGTCCGCGCCGACCTCTTCGCCCTGCGCCTGCAGGCGCCCGGCGCCGCCGCCTTGCGGGTGACCGTCGCCCCGCCTTCCCGCCCGGCCGACGCGACCGTCGAGTCCGAGACCGCCGCCATCCACCGCACCCTCAGCCGCATCGAGGAGGCGCTGGACCGCGAGAGCCTGCTGCGCTGGGTCCTGGGCCTGGCCATGCGCGCGGTGGGCGCCGCCTCGGGCTCGATCATGCTGCTGGACGAGGCCACCGACGAGCTGTACGTGGCCTTCGCCCACGGCCTGAGCGACACCACCCGCCACGGCACGCGGGTCCGGCCGGGAGAGGGCATCGCCGGCCGGGTGCTGATCACCGGGCGGGCCGAGCGGATGCAGCGGGGCGGCCCGCCCGGCCGCGACCGGGGCGCCATCGCCGACGCCGTCTGCGCGCCCATCGTGCGCAACGGCCGCGCCCTGGGCGTGGTGAACCTCTCCTGCGCCGCGGCCGACGGCCCCCTCGCACCCGACGCCCTGGCCCGCGCCGGCGCCCTGAGCCACCGCCTGGGCGAGCTCCTGGAGCGCTTCCTGCGCCTGCAGGGCGTGGCCGACCGCGACCGCCTGCGCCGCCTGGACGAGGACCTGGGCATCGACACCCTGGACGGGGGCGACCCGTTGGCGGTGCTGCGCGCCTGGACCGACCGCCTGGCCGAGGGCGTGGGGGCCGAGGAGGTCGTGCTGGGCCTGCTGACCGAGGACGGGGACCTGTGCGAGGTGGGCGAGGGCGTCGCCTACGTCTCCCCGCCGGACCACGACCGCGCGACGGTGCTGGTGGGCGGCACCCCCGTGGTCGTCCGCACCGACCCGGGCGGCAGCCCCTGCACCGTGATCCACCTGCCGGTGGGCCGGGACCCGGTCAAGGTGGTGCTGACGGTGACCTTCACCGCGGCCGCCGCCGCCCACCGCTTCCGCACCGCCTGCGACGACTTCCTGTATGTGGTGCGCCGCCACCTGGGCCACCTGCTGGAGCGCCTGGCCCGCGGCGACGAGATCAACCGGCTGACGGCCCTGGCCTCGGCCCTGTCCAGCCTGGCCGAGCTGGACGACGAGGAGGGTCTGCACGACCGCGTCCTGGCGGCGGCGCGGCGCCTGACCGGCGCCCGCCGGGCGGTCGTGGTGGCCGACGGCGCGGCCGGCGATCCGCTGCTGGACGAGGCCCGCCGCCTGCTGCAGCAGGCGGGCGAGCAGGGCTGGGCGGCCAGCGTGCTGGACGGCCGTCGGGCCGGCAGCAGCGGCGATGCCGTTTCGATCCTGGTGGTGCCCCTGGACACCACGCGGCCCCTGCCCGGCCTGCTGCTGGTGGGCAAGACCCGGCTCCACACCCTGGACGCCGCCACCTTCACCGCGACCGACGCCCGCTTCGCCCGCCGCCTGCTGCCGTTGCTGCGGGCCTCTCGCCGCGCGGCCCCGGTCCCGACGCCGCCACCGCCGGCGGCAGCCCTGGCCGCGGCCGGGGGCGGCACCGCCGCGGTGCTGCACGACCTGCGCCGCGAGCTGGACCGCTGCGACCGCTACCACACCATGGTGGGCGTGGCCGCCTTCCGGCTGCCGGCCGGCGGCGGCGGCGCCGCCACCGCGGGCGCCCTGGGCGGCCGCCTGCGCACCAGCGACACCGTCGGCTGCCTGGACGACGGCACCATCCTGGTGATCGTGCCGGAGGAGGTGCAGTCCCTGGGCCGCCTGCAGAAGCGGGTCGAGGAGCTGCTGCGCGCCATCACCGGTGCCGCCGGCCTGGTGGTCAGCAGCGCCTCGGCCGTCTACCCCGGCCCCGCCGACGACGCCGACGGCCTGCTGGCCTCGGTCACCCGCGCCCTGGCCTGAGCTTTCCCCCGCTTATCCCCCGGAATCCGGCGCCCTTACCCGCACACTTGCCGCCGCCGGTTGACGCCCGCCATCGGGTTGTCTACCCTGACCGGCACATCGACCCGCAAACGCAGCAACGGCTTCCCGCTTCGGGAAGGGGCATGAAAGGAATCATGGCCACCGCACGCAAGGACCAGCCCGCCCGGATCCGCGTCCTGGACGGCGCCACCATCGACCGCATCGCCGCCGGCGAGGTGGTCGAACGCCCCGCCTCCATCGTCAAGGAACTGGTGGAGAACGCCCTGGATGCGGGCGCGGGCACCATCACCATCGACCTGCAGGAGGGCGGCCTGGTGAGCCTGGCGGTCGAGGACGACGGCCACGGCATCCCCTTCGCCGAGCTGCCCCTGGCCTTCGAGCGCCACGCCACCAGCAAGATCGCCACCGCCGCCGACATCATGCAGGTGGGCAGCTTCGGCTTCCGGGGCGAGGCGCTGGCGTCCATCGCCTCGGTCAGCCGCGTGCGCTGCATCAGCCGCGCCGCGGCCGAGGACGTGGGCGGCCTGCTCGAGCTGGACGGCGGCGAGCTGATCCGGCGCGAGCCCGCCCCCCGCAACCGCGGCACCACCATCACCGTCAGCGACCTCTTCCACAACACGCCCGCGCGGCGCAAGTTCATGAAGACCGCCCAGGCCGAGAAGCGCGCGGTGATGAAGATCCTGACGACCCTGGCCCTCGCGCACCAGGAGGTGCGCTGGCTGGTGCGCGCCGACGGCGAGGTCGCCCTGGACCTGCGCCCCTCGTCGTCGCTGACCGACCGTGCCCGCGACCTGCTGGGTTCCTCGGTGGTCGAGCACCTGGCCCGCTTCGAGCTGGCCAAGGGGGGCTTCTCCATCGGCGGCCTGGCCTCGCGCCCCACCTGGACGCGGGGCAACCGGGAGCAGCAGTTCCTGTTCATCAACCGGCGCCCGGTCGAAAGCCCGGCCCTCCTGCAGGCCATCCTGCAGGCCTACCGCGAGGTCGTGCCGCCGGGGCGCCATCCGGTGGTGATCGCCTTCTTGCAGGTGCCCCTGGGCGAGGTGGACGTGAACGTGCATCCGGCCAAGACCGAGGTGCGCCTGCTGATGGAGCGGGAGGTCTTCGGCCTGCTGAAGTCCTCCCTGACCGAGGGCCTGAGTCTGCGCCAGGCCGCGGAGCTGCGCCCCTGGAGCGGCCCCGGCCCCGGCGGCGGCACCGACGAGGCCGCCACCCGGCGCATCGCCGAGGCCGAGAGCGACGCCCTGCGCCAGTACTTCCAGCGCGGCGCGTCGGCGGGCTACGAATACAAGGGCGTCGCGGCGGGGCAGGGCCAGCTCTTCGGCGCGAACGCCCTGCGCGGCGGCCGGGACGAGGACCCGGACCAGGACGCGCCCGGCGGCGCGCGCCCCTTCTTCGGCGGGGACCAGCCCCTGCACCCGGCGCCCTACTGGCAGCTGCACCGCACCTACATCGTGACCCAGATCCGCGGCGGCCTGGTGCTCATCGACCAGCACAACAGCCACGAGCGCATCCTCTACAACGAGGCCCAGCGCGCCCTCGGCCAGGGGGTGGGGGTGGCGACCCAGCAGCTCCTGTTCCCGGCCCACCTGGAGCTGACCCCGGGCCAGGTGCAGGCCTGGCAGACCCACCGCGAGCAGCTGGCACTGATGGGCTTCGGCATCGAGCCCTTCGGCGGCCGCAGCATCCTGGTGCAGGGCATCCCCGCCAGCCTGCGCAACTGGAACGAAGGGCGGCTGCTGCTGGACATGCTGGACGACCTGGCCTGGGACGATCAGCCCAGCCAGGAGAACCGCGTCGACCTGCTCGCGAGCTACGCCTGCCACGGGGCCGTGCGCGCGGGCGAGCCGCTGACCGTGCCGGAGATGCAGCACCTGGTCGACCAGCTCTTCGCCACGGACACGCCCCTGTCCTGCCCCCACGGGCGGCCCACGCTGATCCAGTACACCCTGGCCGACCTGGAGAAGCGGTTTGGCCGCACCTAGCGGCGTCTGCCCGGCGCTGGTGGGCCCCACCGCCGCGGGCAAGACGGCCCTGGTGACGGCCCTGGCCGGGCGCCTGCCGCTGGAGGTGATCAGCCTCGACAGCCGGCAGATCTACCGGGGCCTCGTCATCGGCACCGCCCAGCCGACCGCTGCCGAGCGCGCCCTCTGCCCCCACCACCTGATCGACTGCGTGGACCCGGACGAGCGCTACAGCGCCCAACGCTTCCGCACCGACTTCACGCAGGTCCACCGCGAGATCATCGCCCGCGGCGGCGTGCCGCTGCTGGTGGGCGGGGCGGGCCTGTACCTGACGGCATTGCGCGAGGGCTTCATGGCCATCCCCGGCCACTCGCCCGAGCGCCTGGCCGAGGTGCGGGCCGAGTTGGCCCCGCTGGACGACCGCGCCGTGCGCGCGCGGCTGGCGCAGGTCGACCCGCAGGCCCACCGCCGCATCCACGCCGGCGACCGCGTGCGCAGCCAGCGCGCGCTGGAGGTTTGCTTGGTGTCCGGGCGCACGCTGACCGCTCTGCAGGCGGACCAGCGGCCGGATCCGGCCCTGGGCCTGGCCTTCCCGGCCTACGTGCTGGAGCGGGAGGTGGCCGAGCTGGACGCGCGCATCGCCGGGCGCACGGCGGCCATGCTCGCCGGCGGCTGGCTGGAGGAGACGCGCGGGCTGCTGCGGCGCTACCGCCCCGACGGGCCGGGCCTGTCCAGCATCGGCTACCGCGAGGTGGTCGCCCACCTGCGGGGCGAGCTCCCCGCCGATGCCCTGGCGCCCGCGGTGGTGCGCGCCACCCGGCAGTACGCCAAGCGGCAGCGCACCTGGTTCCGCCACGTCGAGGCCGCCGGCCGCTTCCCCCCCGACGACCCGGCGCTGCGCGAGGCCTTGGCCGCCGCTCTCAGCGGCCCTGCCGCATGATCAGCTCCAGGGTCTGGTCGTCCACCGGCAGGAAACCTCCGGGCACCAGCCGCGGCGTCAGCGTGCGCCAGTTCTCCCCGGCGGCGAACACCGCCGCGAACAGGGGCAGGGCCTCGTCCAGGCGCCCGGCTCCGGCCAGGGCCACGGCGTGCCAGTACCGGGCCTCGAGGTTGCCGCCGAGGATGGCCGCCGCCGCACCGTAGGCTTGGTTGGCCGCCGCGATGTCCCCGTGCTCGACCGCCAGGTCGCCGGCGTTCATCTGCTCGTAGCCCCGGTGCAGGCGCAGCAGGCGCTCCAGCTCGGCCACCGGGGTGGCGTGGTCCTCGACCCGCAGCTCGATGCTCACGTCTTCCCACACGTTGCCCGTGGCCTCGGCCGGCACCACCAGCAGGGCCGCTGACTGGCGGCCGCGGATGTCCCCGCCCTCGCGCTCGGCCGCCGCCAGGGCCGCCAGCAGCCGCTCGGCCAAGGGTCCGGTGGCCTGCTCGTAGGCCCGGGCCATGGCGTCGGGCACCGTCGCCGAGGCCATGAGGTTCGCCTGCACCGCGTAGCCGGCCCCCGTGCGCCCGCCCGCCTCGGCGATGCAGCGGGCGCCGGTGAAGTTGGCCGCGCCGCCGCCCGCGTCCACCATCGCCACCTGGCGCAGCTCGCGCCCCTCGTCCCGTTCCAGCAGCTGGGCCAGGGCCGTCGCCGCGGCCGCGCCGCCGGCCATCAGCTCCAGGCCGTGGGGGCCGTAGGAGGGATCGACCATGGACTGGGTGGCGACCGCGCCCACGCCGGCCTGGGCCCAGGGCACCAGCTGGCCCACGCTGAACCAGTGGGACTGGACGGCCACGCCCAGCTCGCCCGTGTCCGGGTCGCGGGCGACGATGGAGTAGGTGGTGACGGGGCGGACGGGGGAGGGGGGCAGGGCGGCCGCGGGGGCGGCGGCCAGCAGGGCGATGGGCAGCAACAGGAGCGCACGCATGGGCGGGGCCTTTCGCCAGGGGGAAGCGCGACGAAACCGGGGCAAGGGTACCGCGGACGGCGGTGGTCCGGCAAGAGGACAAGAGGAACAGGACAAGAGGAAGAGAAGGGGAAGATGGAGCGGGCTACGAGGCTCGAACTCGCGACCCTCAGCTTGGGAAGCTGATGCTCTACCAACTGAGCTAAGCCCGCTCCGGCCGCACCAATCTATACGGGCGCCGCCGCCCTGTCAACCGCCCCGCGCCGCCGCACACTCTTGCCCCGCCGCCGCTTGCGCCCCCGGCGCCCGTGTGCTTGACTGTGCCCATGATCGCGCTCATCCGACCCTTCCCGGCGCCGCTCGACCGCCTGCACGACTGGCGGCCCGGCGACCACGTCACCCACCTGGACGGCCGCCCCGTCGAGGACATCCTCGACCTCTACTACTACACCCCCGAGGACCGGCGCCTGGCCCTGACCATCCGCCGCGACGATGGCCGGGACGTGCAAGTCCGCCTCGACCCCGCCGACATCGACGCCGTGACCGCCTGCTTCGCGCCGCTGGAGTTCAAGACCTGCGCCTGCGACTGCGTCTTCTGCTTCATCGACCAGAACCCGGCCGGGATGCGCGACCAGGTGTACGTGAAGGACGAGGACTACCGCTTCAGCTTCCTCTACGGCAACTACATCACCCTGACCAGCCTGGGCAAGCGGGGCCTGCAGCGCATCAAGGAGCAGCGCATGTCGCCGCTCTACGTCTCGGTCCACGCCACCGACATCGACGTGCGCACGCGCATGCTGGGCATCAAGCGGCGCATGGACGTCGTGGCCATGCTGCGGGACCTGGCCGAGGCCGGCATCGAGATCCACACCCAGGTGGTGTTGTGCCCCGGCTGGAACGACGGGGCGATCCTCGAGGGCACCTTCCGCGATCTGCTGGAACTGGGCACGCCCCTGGCCGACGACGACGCCCCCTTCCACGCGGTGACCGACCGCGGCCACGGCTACGCGCGGCTGGAACAGGACGACGAAGAGGACGAGCCCGCCGACGCCCCCCTCGCCCCGCCGGCCGGCCCGGGCGGCGTGCGCTCCCTGGCCATCGTGCCGGTGGGGCTGTCCGCCCACCGCAAGGGGCTGACCCGCCTGGACCCGGTCACCGCGGCGGACGCGGCCCGGGCCATCGACCAGGTCGCCCGGTGGCAGCAGGAGGCCCGGGCCCGC
>JBHEPC010000009.1:0-3684 GCA_046260475.1 Candidatus Krumholzibacteriia bacterium
CGGCGCGCCGGATGTAGTGCACCGCAAGGGCGGCCTCGACGGTCTCGCCGCGGCCGCGGAAATTGTGCTCCTGCAGGCGGCCGCCCAGCAGGTACTTGTGGCGGCGGTCGAAGCGCACCAGCGGGCCGTACTCGGTGGTCATGTCCTCCTCCACCAGCACCCGCAGGGTCACCTCGTCCGGTTCGTCGTCGTCGTACTCCATGTCCACGAAGGCGAAGTAGCCCAGGTCCTCCAGGTGGTCCCAGACCCCGTCCAGGTCGTCGTAGGCGAACCGCTGGCCGATCACCAGGCCCATCTCCCGCAGGATCAGGTCCTCGTCGGTGCGCGTGTTGCCCTCGATCTCGATGGCCACCAGGACCGGCACAACCGGTGCCGCGGCGGGCTCCTCGGCCAGGGCGGCGCCGCCGGCAAGCAGCAGTCCGGCCAGCAGGACCAGGGGCAGGGCGCGCGGAAGGAGGGCGGCGGAGGAACGGGCATCCATGCGGTCGGCCTTCCGGAGGCGGGGAGACGCGGCCCGGGCAACCGGGAGGGCCGGCACGGCGCCGGCCCTACTGGTCAATTATGCCGGACCGAGGCGAATTGTCCAGCGTCGGCGCTCTGGCCGCCTTCCACCGGCGGGGTCGCCGTGTAGAAGGCCGCGCGCACGCAGGACAGGCCGCAGGGGGCCAGCTCCTCGTCCAGCTCGGCCGGGTCCAGGGCCGTCAGGCGTGCCTGCAGGCGCATCGGATCGGTGTCCGTGCCCTCGAGCACGCCGGCCAGCGCCGCCTGCACGGATTGCCGCGCCAGGCGCCGCAGGAAGGGCTCGTCCCAGGCGTCCAGACCCGCCAGGAAGGTCTCGTAGAAGCGGCGCGGGCCGGTGATCGCCAGGGTGCAGCGGCCGATGACCGCCATGCCGTCGCCCGCGTCCAGGGGCTCGTCCCGGGTCCAGGCGGCGTCCAGGCCCCGGTCCTGGGCCACGAACACCAGGCGGCAGTCCGGCGGGATCTGCCCGTCGCCCCGGCCGATGTCCAGCACGTGGCCGCCGTCCAGGAACACCGCCTGCAGGGACGATCCCTGGACCAGCAGGGCGATCTGGCCCGGCTCCAGATGCAGGGCGACGCGGTGGCCCCGCAAAAACTCCAGGTCCAGGGGGCCCTGCACCAGGCCCTGCTGCGGGTCGATGCTCCAGGCGTAGGCCGCGTCGTCGGCGGGCAGCACGCTCCAGTCGCGGCCGTGGCCCAGTCCCCGGATGCCGGTGGCGTTCATGCTCCGCTCCTTCCGGGCCAGCGGAATTCCGATTCCCAGCCCAGCCCCAAGAGGTAGTTGCGCTCCTCGGCCATCTCGCTGAACGAGTCCAGATCGCGGCCCAGGCGGCCGGCGTCGTCCTTGAACCAGACGGCCGACGGCACGTCCGGGCCGAGGTTGCGGGCCAGGGTCAGGGCCTCCTCGACCATGAGGATCAGGCGCGTGTCCAACTCTTCGAGCTCGATGATGGTGGCCTTGCAGTTGCCCACCAGGCAGACGGTGCCCTCCCGGTCCAGGCGCCGGAAGATGCGGGCGATGCTCTCGACCAGGCCGCTGATCAGACGCTCCTGCTCGCCGCTCAGGACCTGGGAGCGGCGCTCCAGGACGGTCATCAGGTGGGCGCCGCAGTCCCGCAGCACCGCGCCCAGAGCCTGGCGGTAGACCCGCTCGGCGGCGGCCGCCTCGGCCTCGGTGCGGTAGGAGCTGTAGACGGGCATCTTCGCCAGGAGCGAGGTCATCACGGGGAAGCTGACGCTGGCGGTGCTGGCCATGGTGTTGCTCCGAGGATGCGTGCCGGCGACAGGGTGTCCGTGGCATCGTGTTGCGACCTGCCCGCCGCAGCGGGGGCCTGTCCGGGATACGGCAAGGAACATTCCACCGCGGCGGGGAACTGCGGACCACCCGCGGGAGGCGTCGGAACCGGTTCGGGAGCAAGCAGATAACGGCGGGTAGGACGGAGACGGGACGCCGGCCCGAACCGGCCCGCGGCCCGCCGGGGCAGGCATTCCGCAAGATCCGGCACGGCGGCGCCCGACGGCCGAAGACCGCCGGGCGCAGCGTCTTGGCGGTGCGCAATCAGCCCCGCGGCGGGGTCCAGCGCACCACCGGATTGTGCAGCACGCCGATGCCCTGGACTTCCACCTCGACCGTGTCGCCGGGCTTGAGGAACACGGGCGGCTCGCGGAACACGCCCACCCCGCCGGGGGTGCCGGTGGAGATGATGTCCCCCGGCAGCAGGGTCATGTTCAAGCTGGCGTGGGCGATCAACTCGTCGATCGGGAAGATGAGCTGGCTGGTGTTGCTGTGCTGCATCACCTCGCCGTTCCAACGGCAGGTCACGTCCAGGCCGTGGGCCAGGTCCGGCAGCTCGTCCGGTGTGACGATCCACGGCCCGCAGGGCCCGCCGGTGTCGATGCTCTTGCCCCGGAAGAACTGCTTGTCCGCGTACTGGGCCGCCCGGTCGGAGACGTCGTTGAAGCAGGTGTAGCCGGCGATGTGGTCGCGGGCGCGCTCGCGCGCGATGCGCCGCCCCGCCTTGCCGATCACCACGGCGATCTCCGCCTCGGCGTCCACCTGGTCCAGGTCGTCGGGCAGCTCGATCGGTCCGCCCGGCATCTGCAGGCACGAGGGCGCCTTGCTGAACAGCAGGGGCCGCGCCGGCAGGGGCTTGTTCTGCTCCTGGGCGTGGTCCCGGTAGTTCAGCCCCACGCAGATGATCTTCTGGGGCAGGACGATGGGCGCCAGCAGCCGCACCTGGCGCAGGTCCAGCCAGGGCAGGGTCTGCATGCCGCTGCGCGCGGCGGCGGCCCGCGGGGCCAGGCGGTCGTGGACCGCGCGCACCTCGTCCAGCATCGGGAACAGGGCGTGCCAGTTGCCCGGCAGGGTGGGGTCGGCCGCCAGCAGGTCGATCCCCAGGGTTTCGCTCAGGGCCAGCCCGGGACGCGGGCCCGACCCCTGCGTGAAGGTGATGAGTTTCATGGGGTCATTATGCCACGGTTGCGCCCGCAGGCAAGTCCGCGCCGGGCCAGGCGCCGAAAAAAATGGGGGCCGGGGATCGCTCCCCGGCCCCGGGCCGGCCGCTCCGTCGTCCGGCGGTGGTGCGTTGGCGGACCTGGCGGACCTGGCAGACCTACCGGACCTCGATGCGCCGCGGCAGGCTCTGCTCCGTCTTGGGCAGGGTCAGGGTCAGCACGCCGTCCTTCAGGTTGGCGTTGATGGTGTCGGGATCGACGCCGTTGCCCAGCCGGAAGGTGCGGGTGAAGCCCACGTTGCCGGCCCGCTCGCGCCGGCGCGGCGTGAAGCCCTCGGGAACCTCGATCTTGCGCTCGGCCTTGATGGCCAGGCCCTGGTTCTCGACGCTGATCTCCAGTTCGGAGGCGGTGATGCCGGGCAGGTCCATCACGATGCGGAATTCCTTCTCGCCCTCGAGAATGTCAGCCCGGGGCGTGGCGGCCGCGGGGCCGGTCCAGTCCATGGTGTCCAGGTTGCTCAGGGCGGCGTCCAGCATGCGGGTCACGGGGATCAGGGTGTTCATCGTGGTCCTCCTTGTTGGCCTGTGGTATGAGTTGGGCCGCGCGGGCGGCCGGTTGTCTGCAGTGTCGCACCCAAACCCCTTACAATGGGCGTGCCCATTTTTGCCGCGAGGTGGCTGGCCATCTGCAATTTATTGGAATCATTAAA
>JBHEPC010000015.1:0-2947 GCA_046260475.1 Candidatus Krumholzibacteriia bacterium
CGGCGTGCGCGGCCCCGGCCGGCGCCGCGCCTGGCTCGTGGCGGCGGCCGCCGTCGGCCTGCTGGCCGTCGGCATCGCGGCCCTGGATCCCGGCCTGCTCGCCCTGCCGCTGGAACGGTTGGCGCAGAGCTTCAGCCAGCGGGACTGGTCCAACCTGACGCGGCTGTACAGCATGCAGGCGGCCTGGCGGGGGTTCCTGCTCAGCCCGCTCTGCGGCGTGGGCTGGGGGCAGTTCCCCTGGCACTTCCCGGTGCTGGTCGACGCGCCGGGCCTGCAGAGCCAGTTCCAATGGCCGGTGGTGAACAACTTCCCGTTGCAGATCCTCTGCGAGACCGGGCTGGGGGGATTTGGCGTCTTCGTCGCGGCGACAGCGGCCCTGGTCCGCGCCACCGTGCGGGGACTGCGCACGGTCGGGCCCGCCGGGGCCCTGCGCCTGCGGGTGGCGGCGGTGGCCACGGCCGCGGTCTGGCTGCAGCTGCTGACCTTCTCCCAGTACAACCTGCCGCACCTGTGGGTCGCGCCCGGCCTCCTGCTCGCGGCGTTGGCGGACCGGTCCGGCGGGCCGGAGGCGGCTCCGTGACCCGGCGGCCCCGGGTGGTGCTGGAAGCCCTGCAGGTGCGGCCGCAGCCCACCGGCCCGGGCCGCTCGATCCTCGAGCTGGTCGGCGCCCTGGCGGCCGCGGACCGGGGCTTCGACTTCAACGTCCTGTGTGCCCATCCGGAACTGTTCGCCCACGTGGACGGACGGCCCGGCTGGCGGCTGGAAGCCTGCCCCGGCGGCGCGGGAGGCACCCTCGGCCGGGCCTGGCAGCTGCAGCGGACGGTGCCGGCGCTGGTCCGGCGCGTGGGGGGCGACCTGCTGCACTGCCCCCAGTTCCTGGCGCCGCTGTGGGCGGGGGTGCCGACGGTCGTGACGGTGCACGACCTGGCCTGGCGGCGCTTTCCCGGGACCGTCGAACCGGCGCGCCGGGCCTACTACCGGCTGCTGGTGGGGCCCACCCTGCGGCGCGCCGCGATGGTGCTGGCCAACAGCGAGGCGACTGCCGCGGAGGTGCGGCACTTCCATCCGGAGGCGGCCCCCAGGGTGGCGGTCACCCCCTTCGGCCTGCCCGCCTGGGCGGCCGCGGCCGCGGCGCAGGAGGGCTGGGGACCGGCCCCGGGGCGGTCCGGCCGGCCGCGCTTCCTGTGCGTGGGCACCCTCGAGCCCCGCAAAAACCTCGAAGGCGTGCTGCGGGCCTATGCCCGGTTCCTGGACGGGGCCGACCGGCCGGCCTCCGCCTGCCCTTCGCTGCTGTTCGTGGGCGGGCGTGGCTGGTGCGACGGGCCGCTGCGCGCCGCCATGGCCAAGCTCCAGTCCCGGGGCCACCTGGAGGTGCGTGGCTGGTGCGAGCCCCGGGAGCTGTGGCGGCTGTACCGTACGGCACACGCCTTGCTGTTCCCGTCCCTGCACGAGGGTTTCGGTTTCCCCATCCTGGAGGCCATGGCCGCCGGGTTGCCGGTGCTGACCTCCGCCCGCGGGGCCATGGCCGAGGTGGCCGGCGAGGCGGCCCTGCTGGTCGATCCCACCAGCACGGACGACCTGGCCCAGGGGTTGGCCCGGCTGGCCTGGGACGAGCCGCTGCGGGTCCGCCTGGCGGACCTGGGCAGCGCGCGGGCCCGCCAATGGACCTGGGAGCGCACGGCCCTAACCACGTGCGCCGCCTACGCGCGGGCACTGGCGGCGGCAAAGAAATGATTGCCCGTCCGGGCGCTTTGGGCTAATTTGCGTATGTTCTAGGAGTTCTGGCAGCCGGGCACATTGATTCAGGGAGGAACCGTGGACCTGGGCATCGTCGGGGCGCTGGGATTCGTGGCGGCATTCCTGATGTCGTGGCTGGTCCAGCCCCACTTCCGCAACCTGGGCTTCCTGACGGATATCGTCGACCACCCCGGGTACCGACGGCCCCACCGCGAGCCGGTGCCGCGCACGGGCGGCATGGCGATCTTCATCTCGTTCTTCTGCTCCCTGTTCTTCCTCGAGCACGTGATCCTCAAGACGCCCCTGCCCTGGGACTGGCTGGGATTGCTCAGCGGCGCGGGGCTGGCCATCATGGCCCTGGGCGTGGGCGACGACCGCTTCGGGATCCACGCCGAGAAGAAGCTCTACGGCCAGCTCGTGGTCATCGTCGCCCTGATGCTGTTCGGGATGCGGCTGGACACGGTCGTGCTGCCCCTGGTGGGCGAGGTCGGCCTGGGCGGCTGGGCCTGGCCGTTCACCCTCTTCTGGTTCCTGGGCTTCATCAACTCCATGAACCTCATCGACGGCCTGGACGGGCTGGCCAGCGGCATCAGCGTGCTGGCGTCGATGGCGCTGATCGCCCTGTCGGTGGCGGTGGGGGACATGCACTCGACCCTGTTCGCGGCGACTCTCTGCGGCGGGACGATGGCTTTCTTCTACTGGAACCTGAGCCGGCGGAAGATCTTCCTGGGCGATTCGGGCAGCATGTGGATGGGCCTGGTGCTGGGCAGCCTGATGCTGAACCTGGGGCAGGAGCAGGGGGTCAGTCTGCCGGTGCTGCTGGCACCGATGATCGTGCCCATCTGGGACACGGGCACCACCATCGTGCGCCGTTCGCGCCGCCGCACCTCGATCTTCATGGCGGACGACCACCACCTGCACCTCCGCCTGCTGCGCCTGGGCTTCTCCCCGGGCGGGGCGGTGCTGTGCCTGCTGCTGGTCACGGCGGGGATGATCCTCTTCGCCATGAGCGACTTCCTGTCCGCGCCCTGGCTGGGCCTGCCCGCCATGGGGGCCTGGATGATCGCCGCGCAGCTGGGCGCGCTGCAGCACATGAAGAACCGCCGGCACGGCCTGGACCTGTTCAGCGAGATCTTCTACGCCGTGGGCTTCGACGACCGCCTGGACAAGGTCTCGGGCATCGGGCACCATGTGGCCGACATCATCGACC
>JBHEPC010000005.1:0-3718 GCA_046260475.1 Candidatus Krumholzibacteriia bacterium
GCCGGTTGCCGTCCTGGCGCTGGTCTGCCTGGGGGCGGGCACCGTCCTGGGCTGGCAGGTCCTGGCCCGGTCCGCGCCGCCGCAAGTGCTGCACACCATGATCCCGCCGCCGCGGGGGACGGACTACGACCTGGGGGGGACGGCCCCCGGGCCCTCGGTGCTTTCCCCCGACGGCACCATGCTGACGTTCACCGCGGTCGGCGAGGACGGCACGACCCAGCTCTACCTCCGGCACCTGGACAAGGGCGAGTCGGTGGGCCTGTCCGGCACCGCGGGCGCGGCGTACCCGTTCTGGGCGCCGGACAGCCGGTTCATCGGCTTCTTCGACATGACCGGCCAGAAGCTGCGCAAGGTGGCGGTGGCGGGTGGGCCGCCGGTGACCCTGTGCCCCGCCCCCAACGGCAAGGGCGGGTCGTGGAACCGGGACGGCGACATCATCTTCGCCCCCGACTACAACACGTCGATCCACCGGGTGCCGGCCATCGGGGGCGACGCCGTGCCCATCACCAGGGTGGGGACGGAGCACGACTCCCACCGTCACCCCCGCTTCCTGCACGACGGCCGCCGTTTCCTGTTCACCGCGCGGGCGACCGCCGCCGGCCAGGCCAACAGCGTGTTCGTCGCCTCCCTGGACACGAGCGTCGCGCCGCGGGTCGTCACCGAGACCCAGGCCCACGCCGACTATGCCGACGGCCATCTGCTGACCGTGCGCGAGGGCGTCCTGATGGCCACGCCGTTCGCGCCGGACCAGGAGCGGGTCACCGACGGCGGCACGCCCCTGGTGGAGAACCTCCTGGTGCTGCCCGGGGCCGCGGTGGCCGCGTTCGGTCCCTCGACCACCGGCATGCTGGTCTTCCAGACCGGCAGCTCGGCGGCCGGCCGCCAGCTGAGCTGGACCGATCTGGGCAACGGGGGGCTGCAGGCCCTGGGCGAGCCCGGCCAGATCCATCACCCCGCCATCAGCCCCGACGGGACCCGGGCGGTCGTGGAGATGCGCGGTGGCCAGGGGGAAGGCACGGACCTGTGGCTGGTCGACCTGGTGACGGGGCTGCGCACGCGCTTCACCTTCGCCCCCGGTGACGAGCTGGCGGCGCGCTGGTCCCGCAGCGGCGAGTTCGTGTTCTACTCCGCCCGGAGCGACGGCAAGTACAGCATCATCCAGCAGCCGGTCGAGGGGCAGGGCGGCGCCGCCGTCGTCCTGGAATCGTCCCTCGAGGTCTTCCCGACCAGCCTGGGCCCCGGGGACCGGGACCTGCTGCTGGACTACGAGCGGGAGGACGGCCGCCTCGAGCTGAGACGGCTGGACCTGGCTGGCAGCGGGGGTGAGCCCGAGACCGTCGCCGCGGCCGCGGACGCGAACCTGGGCGGCGGCCAGTACTCGCCCGACGGGCGCTGGATCGCCTACCACACCCAGACCACCGCGGGTTGGGACGTCTTCGTCATCCCCGCCGCCGGGGGGGCGCGCAAATGGCAGATCACCAGCGACGGTGCGGTCTACCCCAAGTGGAGCCATGACGGCGCCGAGCTGTGGGTCAGCCGCTTCAGCGGCGAGCTGCGGGCCTACACCGTGGACGGCTCCGGGCAGACCTTCCGGGCCGGGACCTTCCGCCAGCCCGTCACCATCGGTCAGCCGGATGCCACGGGCTGCTACTACGACCTGCACCCGGATGGGCTGCGCATCCTGCAGACCGGGGCCGATCCGGCGTTCCGCGCCGAGGTCTCGTTCCTGCACCTGGTGACCGACTGGCGGCGGGGGCTGGTGCAGTAGCGCCCCAGCCCCCGTCGTGATCCCGCCGCGGCGTTCCCGGTGCGCCGGGCAGCGCCTACTTGAACAGCGCCTTCATCTCGCCCCAGCTGACCGGCTCGGCCGTCACCGCGCAGTCGTCGCTGTTGATCGACGCCACGGGGATGGTCGGTCCGCCCGTCGGCTGCTGCAGCTCGATGATGATGTTGTAGTCGTCGCCGTCGAGATAGGCCGGGACCTTCTCGGGCAGCGAGTGGAAGTAGACGCCGTCGATGTACCAGTAGATGGGCGCGGTGTCCTCGAGCACGAAGAAGTCGAAGATCGCCACGACCACGGCAGGGTAAATCCAGGGGTTGTACAGCGGCGTCCCGATGCCGACGATGTACTCGTCCGCCCGGCTGGCGAAGTTGACGGAGTTGCCCTCGTAGGCGATGCCCGTGATGACCCCGGGGCCCTCGACCCAGATCTTGGCCTCCCAGCCGCCCACGCCGGCCTGCTGGCTGGTGGGATGGGTGATGACCAGGAAGCAGCGCTGGGGCCCCGGTTCCATGGGCACGCAGTTGGAGCCGGCGCCCGACGGATCGAAGTAGATGCCGATCCCGTCGTCGTCGGGATCGAGCTGCGCGAGGGCCGGCACGGCCAGGAGCAGTGCGGCGAGCAGGACGGAAACGTGCACGAAGATCTTCATAGTGTTCCCCCTCGATGGAATGAGTCGGTATATCGGTTGCACGCCGACGATCCGCCCGCAGCCCGCACCCGTTCCCCCGAACGGCGCGCGGCAGGAAGCAGCGGTCCACGGATCGCCCCCGCCGCGATCATGTGCCGCGGCGAAGAGATGCGCTATCGGTGAGGATCGTACGCCTTTTGGGCCGCGAACTCAACAGAATATGAAAAAAATCGGAATCAATATCCCAGCGGAATGGGCTTGATTCGCTTGCGGACTATGGTCGACAGTCACGGTCCCCGCTGCGAAGGAGGCTCCTGTCTTGCCCGGATCCGCTCCTCCCGGCGTCGCTGTGACCGCCGTCGCCACCGTCGGGGCCATGGTCGCCTTCGCGGCCAACTCGCTCCTGTGCCGTCTGGCGCTGGGGCCCGGCACCATCGACGCCGCCACCTTCACCGCGGTGCGGCTGGTCTCGGGGGCGGCCGTGCTGCTGGTGGTGTCCCGGGCCACGGGCCGGGTGCGGCGGCGCGGCGCGGGCAGTTGGCGGTCCGGGGCCCTGCTGTTCGTCTACGCCTTCTGCTTCTCCCTCGCCTACCTGGAACTGACCGTGGCCACCGGCGCGCTGATCCTCTTCGGTTCGGTCCAGTTGACCATGCTGCTGGTGGCCGTCGCCCGGGGCGAGCGGCCGCGGCCACGGCAATGGCTCGGGCTCGGGGCTGCCCTGGGCGGGTTCGTCTACCTCGTGTCGCCGGGGCTGGCGGCGCCGCCGCTCCTGGGCTCGGGGCTGATGACCGCGTCGGGGGCGGCCTGGGGCGTCTACACCCTGCGCGGGCGGGGGGGTGCCGACCCCGTTGCCGCCACCTCCGGCAACTTCGTGCGGTCGCTGCCCTTCGTGCTGGTGGCCGCCGTGGTGATGGCGGGCAGCGCCCACGCGGCGGCGCGGGGGTTGGTGCTGGCCGTGCTTTCGGGGGCTTTGACCTCGGGCTTGGGCTACGTGATCTGGTACCAGGCGCTGCGGGGCCTGACGGCGACCCGGGCGGCCGGGGTGCAGTTGACCGTCCCGCTGATCGCCGCGGCCGCGGGGGTGACCTTCATGTCCGAGGCCGTCTCGCTGCGGTTGGCGGTGGCGACGGTGGCCATCCTGGGCGGGGTGGCGCTGGTGCTGGCGGGGCGGGACGGCGCCGCCGTCGGGGTCAGGAATCTGCGGGCCATGACGCCCCCGGACCGTGTTGATGCGCCGGCTCCCGACACCACGCCGCCGTTGCCGCCGGACGTCCCCGTCCAGGGCGCCGAGCGCATCCGCAGCCTGG
>JBHEPC010000039.1:0-8621 GCA_046260475.1 Candidatus Krumholzibacteriia bacterium
CAACTACCCCGAGCCCGCCGGCACCCACCCGTTTGCCGAGCAGGAGAACCTCGCCTACATGGACTACGCGCTGGACCACTCCTTCGTGGTCAGCCAGAACGGCCACGGCGGGGCCCTGGTGGGGAACTACCCCTGGGACTACACCTACACGCGAGCGCCCGACGACGCGGCGCTCATCGCCCTGAGCCTGGAGTACTCGACGCGGAACCTGCCCATGTACAACGGCTCGTTTCCCCAGGGCATCACCAACGGCGCGGACTGGGACGTGATCACCGGCAGCCTCCAGGACTGGACCTACGACGTGACCGGGTGCATCAACGTCACCGTGGAGGTCAGCGACACGAAGTGGCCGGCCGCCTCCACCCTGGACGGCTACTGGGAGGACAACCGGGAAAGCCTGCTGGCCTACGCCGCCGCGGCGCGCTACGGCGTGACCGGCGTGGTCACTGGGGCCGACACCGGCCTGCCCCTGACCGCGACGGTCACGGTGACGGGCAACGCCAAGACCGTGGCCACCGACCCCGGGCATGGCGACTACGCCAAGCTGCTGCCGACCGGCAGCTGGGACCTGACCTTCTCGGCGCCGGGCTACCTGGACACCACCGTGACGGGCGTCGGCACCGTGTGGGGCACGCGCACCGTGCTGGATGTCGCCCTGGCGCCCTTGGCCCACGGCGACGTGGCCGGCACGGTCACCGGGCCCGGCGGGCAGGGGCTGGACGCGACGGTGTCCGTCTACACGCTGCCGCAGGATCAGCTGCACACGACCGTCCAGGCCGTTGCCGCGTCCGGCGGGGCCTACACCGCCCACCTGCCCTACGGGGAGTACCGGCTCGAGGCGGCCGCCACGGGCTACGCGACCGCGGCGCAGGCCGTGACCGTGGGCGCGGCGCCGGCCGCGGCCGACTTCGTCCTGCCCGCGGTCGAGACGGTGGTCCTTTTTGCCAGCGACTTCACCACGGGCACCGACGGCTGGACCGGCAGCTGGGGGCAGGACACGCCCGGGCACGACGCGCCCGGCTGCCTGGCCGACAGCCCGGGCGGCGACTACGTCGCGGGCGCGACCGTGATCACCACCATGGCGCAGGGGGTCGACCTGACCGACGCCCTGACCGCCGAGGTCTCGTTCTGGGCCTTCTGGGACGTCGAGGACACCTGGGACGCCTGCTTTCTGGAGCTCTCCGCCGACGGCGGCGGCAGCTGGACGGCGCTGGCGACCGCGTGGACCGCCCCGGCGTCCGGCCAGGGCGCCCAGCAGCCGGGCGGCACGCCCTGCTTCGACGGCATCCGCAGCAGCTGGACCTTCAACAGCGTCGACCTGGGGGCGTACCTGGGCAACGCCGACGTCCGCTGCCGCTTCCGGCTGGTGACCGACACCAGCGTCAACCGCGACGGGTTCTCCTTTGACGACTTCGCGGTCACGGTCACCCGCGCGTCGGCGGTGGCCCCGGTGCCGGACAACCTGCCGCCGGCCCTGGCGGTGGCGGCGTGGCCCAACCCCTTCAACCCCGCCACGACGGTGTCCTTCGCGGTGCCCCGGGAAGGCCCGGTGGACCTGCGGATCTACGACCTGCGGGGGCGCCTGGTGCGCAATCTGACCGCCGAGCGCTTCGCGGCGGGCGTCCACCGGCGCACCTGGGACGGGCGGGACGACGGCGGCGCGGCGGCCGGCAGCGGCGTCTACTTCGCCCTGGTGCGGACCGTGGACGGTCAGGCCGTGGCCAAGCTGATGCTCGTGAAGTAGGAACGAAAGAGCCGGGCGGCGCGGACCCGCAGTCCGGCCGCCCGGCCGTCGGCAGGGACCGCGGGCGTCAGCTGACGGCCACCACGGTCAGCTCGAAGGTCAGATCCTCGCCCGCCAGCGGATGGTTGGCGTCCAGGGTCACGTTCTCTTCGTCCATCTCGACCACCCGCACCGGCATCGACCCGTCCTGGGTGTGCATCTCCAGCATCATGCCGATTTCGGGGACGAGGTCCTCGGGCAGGCTCTCCCGCGGGACCAGGCCGACCATCTCCGGGCTGGACTCGCCGTACGCGTCGGTGCAGGGGATGGTGACGGTCCGGGTCTCGCCGACCGCCATGGTCACGACCGCCGCCTCGAAGCCCGGGATCACCGATTCGACGCCGGTCTGGAACTCCAGGGGCTCGCGCCCCTCGGACGAGTCGAACACCGTGCCGTCGGCGAGGGTGCCCTTGTAGTGGACCTGGACGGTCTTGCCATTCTCGATCATGGACAGCACTCCTTTTGTGCGTTGAGGTATGCCGCCCAACCTAACCCATCGGGCCGCAGGAGCAAGGCCGGCGTCATAGCGTCAGCCCCAGGCCTGCGCTCAGCGTCCGCCCCGCTTCCGGCAGCCCGGTCTGGAAGTCCACCCGCTGGTCGAACAGGTTGTCCACGCGCAGGTGGAGCTCGACGTCGCTGCCGGAGGCCGCGCTGCGGACCCAGGTCCAGGACAGCCGCAGGTTCCAGGTGACCCCGGCCGGCAGGCGCCGCAGCCCGTCCGGCGCGGTGGCGTCGGCGCTCCAGCGCGGCCCCGTGACCCGGGCCTCCAGCGCCGCGCCGGGGCCCGCCCACGGGTGCCAGGCCACGCCGGCCAGCGCCAGGTAGTCGGGGCGATCCTCGGCCGGCCGTTCGGTGCCCTGGTCCCGGACCCGCGCCGCCAGCACCGTGTGCTGCAGGCGCACCGACAGCTCCGGCCGCGGCGTCCAGGCGCCGATCAGCTCGCCGCCGGGGGTGCGGATCTCGCTGCGGTTGACCCGTTCGAACTGCCCGGTGCCGGCGATGGCCCGGCGCTCGATGCCGCCGGTGATGCGGCCGTAGAACGCCGCCGCTTCCAGCGACCAGGGGCCGGAGGCCGTGGTGACGCCGGCTTCCACCTGGTCCTGGCGCTCGGGGCCCAGGCCGGGGTTGGGGACGAAGCGGCCCAGCGCACCGGAGTAGGTCTCGCGCAGGGAGGGGAAGCGGCTGCGGCGGCTGGCGGCCGCGTACAGGCCGGTGCGTCTGCCCACGTCCCGGATCACGCGCAGGTTCGCCGCGACGGCGTCCTTGGCGGGGCTGGGCGCCTTGTCGCCGGCCTCGGGCGTCGCGCCGTGGTCCCAGCCCAGGCCGCCGCGCAGGGTCCAGCGGCCGGCGACCACGGCCTCGGCCTCGGTGGCGACCGCCGCGAGCCACTGGGCGTAGGCCAGCACCGGGTCGCCGACGGTCGTGCTCTCGCGGTGGTGGGTGTAGCGGGCCGAGCCCTGGACCGCGAGCTTGGCCCGGTCACCCAGCCAGCGCACCAGGCGCAGGCGCCCGTAGCCGGTGCGGTCCCAGTTCTTCTCGTAGTCCTGGCCGTCCTGCAGGGGCGAGTCCCAGCCGTCGGGGCCCCGCGGGTCGATCTCCTGGCGGAAAAAATCGGCCGACAGGGCGGCGCCCAGGTCCCAGATCCCGGACCGGCCCAGGGGCAGGTCCAGGGCGGCGCCGACGAGGGCGCGCTCGCGTACGGGGTAGCGCCAGAAGCGGGCCTCGTCGCCCAGGTGCTGCTCGGGCGCAACGCCCTTCTCGGCGGTCCAGGCCGTGGCCAAAAGGCCCAGGTGACCGGTGCCCGCCACGGGCCGGCCGCCCCGCAGAAGCAGGGCGCCCTGCTCGAGGTCCGTGTTGACCAGCGCTCCCTCGCCCGGCGCGGGCAGGGCGTCCCTGCGGCGCCAACTCCCGGCGGTCATGGTGCTCCAGGCACCGAGGCGGCGCTGGTGGGCCAGCTCGGCCCGGCTGAGGCCGCGTCCGCCCAGGGCGGCGCGCACCCTGGTCAGGGGCTCGTCGCCGGGGGAGCGGGGCGGCAGGATGCGCACGCTGCCGGCCAGGGCGCCCGGGCCGTCCAGGAGGGTGGCCGGGCCGCGGCGGCCCTCCAGGCGGCCCACGCCCACCGCGGGCACCGTTTCCAGGTCCACCCGCTCGTCCCAGGGCAGGTTCAGGGGGATCCCGTCCAGGAAGGTCTGCACGTGGCGCTCGCTGGCGCCGCGCACCATGGCGTGGGCGTCGCCGCGGCTGTTGACGGTCACCCGGGCCGAGGGCAGCACCGCGCCCAGGTCGGCCAGCGAGCCCGGGTCCAGGCGCCCGATGGCCGCCTCGTCGACCACCGTGCGGTCGACGGCCACGGCCGGCGCCGCGTCGCCGCTGACCACCAGGTCGGGCAGATCCACCGTCAGGGAATCGCGGGCCGAGGTCTCGGCACCGGCGGCGGCGGCCGCGACCAGGGCCGCGGCCGCCAGGAGCAGCAGGGTCAGGTTTCTCATCGGGCGGGTTCGAATCCTTCCTTGTACCTGAGGATGCGGGCGGGGCAACCGGCCACGACCGCGCCGGGGGGCACGTCCTTCGTCACCACGGCGCCGGCGCCGACCACGGCGTCCTCGCCGATGGTCACGGGCAGGATCGTGCAGTTGGAGCCGATGCTGGCCCGGTCCTTGACGTAGGTGGCCTTCCACTTGTCCTTCTCCGGCTGCGGTGGCATGGTGTCGTTGATGAACATGACCCCGTGGCCGACGAAGACGTCGTCACCGATGTGGACCATCTCGCAGATGAAGGTGTGGCTCTGGACGCGCGTGCGGTCGCCGATGGTGGCGCCGCCCTGGATCTCCACGAAGGTGCCGACCATGGAGTCACGGCCCACCTTGCAGCCGTACATGTTGACGAAGTTCCAGACCTTGGTGCCCTCGCCGATCTCGCAGTCGCGGATCAGCTGCTTGTCGTTGACCGGGTAGCTCATAAAGGCTCCTGGGGGCGGGGAAGGTTGCAGGGGATCGGGCCGCCGCGGCGGCCCGGGGCGCGGCCGAACACGCCCTCAAGCATAACCCATCAAGGAGCGGCAGTCTTGGAAAATGGCAACGACGCCGTGCCCTCCCTGGGCTGGAGCGATTTCGCCCGCGCCCGCTATGTCCCCGGCGGCGGCCGTGCCTGGTTCGCCGGCACCGCCGATGAGCTGCTGGACCGGGTCCGCGCCGGCTGGCCCGACCGCCGGCCGGGCCAGGGCCGCAGTGGCCTGGACGAGGTGGTCGTCGTGCCCGTCGACCCCGCGGGTTTCGTCGGCGGCACCGTCCTGGTGGACGATGGCACGCCCCTGCGGGCGGAGCTGGTGCGCCGCGAGCCCGGCGAGGAGCCCTACGTGCGGGTTCTCGCGGCCGGTCCCCGGGAACCGGTGCAGCGGGCGCAGGTGGTGCTGTACAGCGCCGTTGTGCTGGAGCAGGACGGCGGCCGGCGCAGCACCGACGCGGCCTGGGAGGTGGTCGCCCTGGTGGCCGGGCCGACGGACGCCGAGCCCATGGATCCGCTGACCATGGCCCGCAACATGCTGCGCAAGCCCGGCGGCACCTTCTGCGCCTACACGGCCGAGGCGTTCGCCGAGGCCGTCTGGTACTGGGCCCGGCGGGCGGCGGCCGATCCGCAGGCGGAAGGCTGAAAAAGCCGTGGCGGGTTGAAAATAAAATCTGTTTATATAACAAAATAGAAGTTTGGGCTTATGTGTTGTAGAATCGTGATGAAGTCCTGTACTGATCGGTGTCCGTTCCCGGTCAGCGCATTGATAACCGGGTAGCAGGGGTGCCGCATATGCATAGCGACCGATATGCCTTGACCGGCGTTCGCCGGCAGGCCCCATGGCTGGGCCGAGTCCTCATCGTCCTGCCGATCCTGACCGTGCTCGCGGGGACGCCCGCGGCGCAGGCCGCCACCGCCCGCGAGATCCTTTCGCGCACCGGCGACGGTGCCGGCGATCTGCTGGGCACCCACGTGGGGCCGGCCGGCGACCTGAACGGCGACGGCATCGCCGACTTCATCGTGACCGCGCCGGGGGCGGCCCAGGGGCTCAACGCCACCGGGTCCGTGCTCGTGTATTTCGGGGGGCCGGACCTGGACGACGAGCCCGACCTCGTGCTGTGGGGCGAGGCGCCGTTTGACCGCTTCGGCTGGTGCGCCCGCGGCCTGGGCGATCTCGACGGCGACGGCTGGGACGACCTGCTGGTGGGGGCGCCCTTCCACGACGCGGGCGGCGCCAACGCGGGCCGGGCCTACGTCTACTTCGGCGGCCCGGCCCTGGACGCGGTGCCGGACCTGGTCCTGGACGGCAGCGAGGGTGAGCTTTTCGGCTGGTCGGTGGCGGCACCGGGGGACCTGGACGGCGGCGGGAACGACCTCGTGATCGGCGCTCCCGACGCGGCGGCCTACGCCGGCCGCGTCTACATCTACACCGGGGGCGTGGCCCTGGACGACAGCGTGGACGTGGTGATCGAGGGGCAGGCGGGCATCCGTCTGGGCTGGTACGTCAACCGCGCCGGCGACTTCGACGGCGACGGCTGGCCGGACCTGCTGGCGGGCGCGAACACCAACCGCCAGGCCTACCTGTTCCGGGGCGGCGCGGATCTGGACAGCATCGCCGACTTCACCTTCGTCGGCGAGAACTGGGGCGACCGCTTCGGCTACAGCCTGGGCCCAGCCGGCGACTTCAACGGCGACGGCTGGGACGACATCGTGATCGGCGCCATCCACAACGATGCCGGCGGCACCAACGCCGGCCGCGCCTACCTCTACTACGGCGGCCCCGACGCCGACGACGTGGCCGACCTCGTGTTCACCGGCTGGGCCGACTACGACCTGCTGGGCCGCATGGCCGACGGCTCGGGCGACCTCAACGGCGACGGCTTCAGCGACCTGGTGGTCGGCGCCGCCACCCCCGACTCGTACACCGTTGGGCCGGGCCGCGTCCACGTGTACTTCGGCGGCGATCCCCTGGGCAGCGCGCCCCCCGACACCACCGCCGACCTGGTGCTCAGCGGCCAGGCGCCCTTCGACCGCTTCGGCATCGGCGTGTCCGTCGTGCCGGACACCGACGGCGACGGCCGGGACGATTTCCTGGTGGGGGCCCACTACTTCGACGGGCCGGGCGGTACCAACACCGGCCTGTTCGTTCTTTACGGCGTCGACGACACGATCGTCCCCGGCGCGGTCGCCACGTTGGCGGCCGTCGGCGGCCACGAAGCCGTGGCCGTCTCCTGGACGGGCGTGCCGGCGGCGGCCGATTCCGTGGAGCTGTGGCGGGCCGTGTGGCAGGACGGCGACGGCCTGTCCGCCTATCCCCTTTACGACGATGCCCCCGGCAGCGCCCCGCCCATCCGCCCGGCCGACCACGCGGCCGTCCTGGCCGACTCGGCCTGGGCCCTGGCGGCCCGCCTGCCGGCCGCGGCCACAGCCTGGACCGACAGCGTGGCCGAGCGCGGCGTCTACCACTACGAGATCTTCGCCTGCAGCGCGGACGGTACTTGCGGGCCTCCGGCCGCCGACGGTCCGCGCGCCCTCAACTACGTCCTGGGCGATCTCGAGGCGCCCGGCGACGGCCTGGTGGACGGGACCGACACGGCGCTCCTGCTGGCCGCCTACGGCACCCGCCGCGAGCAGGCGGGCTTCGCCGCCGAGGCCGACATCGGGCCTACCGACGACGGCACCGGCGCCGGCATTCCCGCCACCGACGGTGGCGTGGACTTCGAGGACGTCATGGTGCTGGGCCTGAACCACGGCGCGCCGGCCGCACCTGCGGCCACGGGCGGCACCGTACCGCTGGTCTGGGGGCGGCCCGAGCCTGGCGTGTGGACGCTGGCCCTGGCCCAGGAGCACCCCGGGCTCAAGGGCCTGCACCTTGTCCTGGACCTGCCGGCCGGGGTCACCGCCCAGGTGACAGGCGGCGCCCTGCTGGCCCAGCAGGCGGACCCGGTCTTCCTGGCCAACGCCGCGCCCGACACTCTCGCCGTCTCCCTGGTGGTCCTGGGCGGCGGCGCGGTGCTGGCCGGCAGCGGCGAGCTGCTGCAGATCACCCTGGACGGCGAGGCCGACCTGACGGCCACCGCGATCACCGCCCGGGCCACGGACAACACCGACCTGCCGGTGACGACGACGGGTGTCAGCCGGGTCCCCGGCGCGTCGGCGGCGGGCCCGGTTCTCGCCCAGAACAGCCCCACCCCGTTCAACCCGCGGACGACCATCGCCTTCGCGCTGCCCGCCGATGGTCACGCGCGCCTGGCGGTCTTCGACCTGGCCGGCCGCCGGGTGGCGACCCTTGTGGACCGGACGCTGGCGGCCGGGACCCACACCGTGGTCTGGGACGGCCGCAACGAGCAGGGGGCCGAGGTCGGCTCCGGCGTCTACCTTTACACGCTGCAGGCCGCCGGCCAGGTGGCCGCAAAGCGCCTGACGCTAATCCGATAAGGGAGGGGATCAGTCATAAAAGGGCATCATTTTAGGTATTGTAAGATTTTTAATATTGATATATCATCATCTCAGGCCCGAACCGGGCACGGGCGAGCGATCGTTTGCCGTTCCGCCAGGTCCATAGCGCGAGGTACGGTTACCGATGCTTTGTGTGCGCACCATACGAACCTCTTCTATTCACGCCGCTTATCGTTTCCACGCGGCCACCTGGCTGCTGGCTGCGGCCCTCCTGGCCGCCTCCCTGGCCCGGGCGGCCGAGTCTGAGCTGATCCTGGCGCCGGCCGGGACCGCGGCCGGGGACTGGCTGGGCCTCTACGTCGCTGCGGCGGGGGACCTCGACGGGGACGGCACACCCGACTTCGCCGTGGGCGCTCCCCGGGCCCGGGGAGCC
>JBHEPC010000041.1:0-3655 GCA_046260475.1 Candidatus Krumholzibacteriia bacterium
GTCCTCGGAGTAGCGCAGGTCCCGGGCCAGGCGGGTCAGGACCGCCATGGCGAAGGCCGGCGATTCCTGCAGCAGCTCGCGCACGACGGCGCCGGAATAGGTGGCCGCGCGCACGGGCTCGAGAGCCAGGGCGGCGACGGCGAAGGTGTCGCCCGCCAGCAGCGGCCGCAAGCCGAAGACGTCCCCGGGGGGATGCGGCCGCCGCGGCGGCCGCGGGACGGGATGCCCTCCCCGGTCACCATGACCGGGGAGGGTTCTTTTTCGGTGACCATTTTGGGGGACACGGCGGCGCCGCGGGCGGACGAACTGTACCCCCAGGGCCAGCGTGGCCGCGATTCGACCGCCCTCCAATATCACATAACTATCATTATTTAATTATACTTACACAATACGTTATCCGCAGGGCACTCCGCGTGCAACGGCTGGGGCAGCAACTTCAGACCACCGGCCCCCGACGGAAGGACCGAGCCATGAAACGCCAGACCAAGACCCCGCGAGCGCCCTGGGCCTCGCCCTCGTCACCGGCCTGATCGTCGTCTCTGCCGGCCTCCTGGCGCCTCCAGAGGCGGAGGCCGGCATCCGGGTCCGGACCACCGTGAACGCCGTCCCCGTCCGCGCCACCATCGCCCTGGGCGACGGCCCGCGCCTGTGCAGCATCCCCAAGCCGTACCAGCGGCGCACCGTCGTGGTCCGGGGCAGCGGCTGCCACGACCGCCACGGGCACGCCGTGGTCAAGAAGCCCAAGCACCGCCGCCACGACCGGGACCACAAGGTGTGGGTGGATGGCCGCTGGGAGCGCACCGGCCCCCGCACCGCCCGCTGGATCCCGGGCCACTGGATGCGGTACTGACCCTCAGGTCCCCCGACCCCCGTCACGGAGGACGGGGCACGCAGGGCCCCGGCTGCAAGGCCGGGGCCTTCGCGTGGGTGCCAACTTCACCGCGGCGCAACCGCGCACATGTGCTATAGTAGCCGCCGCCATCGCCCTGCCGCTTCACCTGCGCTCGGGAGACCCATCATGCCAACGCTGCGCCGTCTCTTCGCCACCGCCCTGTTCCTCGTCTGCGGCAGCGCCGCCGCGACCGCCGCGCCGGCCGGCCTGAACCAGGGCGTGCCGCCCCTGCCCCTGGACCGGCTGCTGCCGGGCACGGACTTCGCCCCCGGCCTGCCCACCTTGCCGGAGATCACCGGCGTCGAGCCCCTGGCCCGCCCGCTGCGGCCGGAGGAAGTGCTCGCCTGGTTCACCGCCCTGGACGCCGCATCGCCCCGGGCCCGCCTGGTGGAGTTCGCCCGCACCCACGAGGGACGGCCCCTGGTGTACCTGGCGGTGTCGGACGAGGCGACCATCGCCGACCTGGACGGCTTCCGGACCCGCCACCGCGACCGCCTGGACCCCCGCACTGCGGCCGCCCCGGCCACGGGCGACAAGCCGGTCGCCTGGATGGCCTACGGCATCCACGGCGACGAACTGAGCAGCACCGACGCGGCGGCCCTGCTGGCCTGGTGGCTGGTGGCCGGCCAGGACGAGCGCGCCCGCAACCTGCGCGACGGCCTGCTGATCCTGATCGACCCCTGCGAGAACCCCGATGGCCGGGCCCGCTACCTGGCCCAGACCACGGCCTTCGCCCACCGCACGGCCAACCCGGACCAGGACGACCTCTCCCACCGGGCGGTGTGGCCCTGGGGCCGCGGCAACCACTACCTGTTCGACATGAACCGCGACTGGTTCACCATGGTGCATCCGGAGAGCCGGCGCTCGGCCGAGATCGCCGCCTGGCTGCCCCAACTGGTGGTGGACAGCCACGAGATGGGCGCCAACTCCACCTACCTGTTCCCGCCGGCCCGCCACCCGTTCAATCCCCTGCTGCCGCAGAACGCGGAAAAGTGGGCGCTGCCGTTCTCCATGGACCAGGCCGGAGCCCTGGACGCCCGGGGTTACCCCTACTTCTCCGGCGAGTGGAACGAGGAGTTCTTCCCGGGCTACGGCTCGTCCTGGGCCCGCTACCTCGGCTCGGTGGGCATCCTGTACGAGATGTCCCGCACCACCGGGACCATGGTGCGCAAGCGCAGCGGCGCCCTGCGCACCTTCGGCGAGGCGGTCGACCACCAGCTGACCTCGTCCATCGCCAACCTGGAGACCCTGCAGGACCACGCCGGCGAGGTGCTGGCCGACCACGCCGCCGCCCTGGCCGCCATCGTCGCCGCCGGCGGCAAGGGCGAGGTGCGGGCCTGGGTGCTGCCGCCCGATCCGCGGCACCCGGACATCGTTCCCGACCTGGCCCGCCTGCTGACCGACCAGGGCATCGAGGTGCAGGAGCTGGCGGCCGCCGCCGAAGCGGGCGACCTGGTGGACGCCCGCACCGGCGAGCGGGGCAAGCGCGCCTTGCCTGCCGGCACCCTGCTGGTGCGCCTGGACCAGCCGTCGGGCGCCCTGGCGCGGGCGCTGCTGGATCCCCACGTGCCCATGGAAACGGTGTTCCTGCAGGACGAGCGTGAATACCTGGAGAAGGGCAAGGGCAGCCGCCTGTACGAGACCACGGCCTGGTCCCTGGTCCTGGCCCGGGGCGTGCCCGCCCTGTGGTCGGCACGGATCCCGGGCGGCCAGTGGCGGCCCTGGGCGCCGGCCCCGGCGGCAGCCGCGGCCTGGACGCCGCCCGCGGCGTGGACCTCGGTGGTGTGGGACGGCGATCAGGCCGCGGCCCAGGCCGCCCTGGCCGACCTGCTGCAGCGCGGGGTGACCGTGCGCGTGGCGGCCAAGCCCATCGTCCTGGCGGGGCGCTCGTTCCGGCCCGGCGCCTGCGTCGTCAGCCGCGAGGGCAACGCCGACGGCACCGGCTCGGTCCTGGCCGAGGTCGCCGCCCGGCACGGCCTGCGCCCGGTGGCCGTGACCACCTCGCGCCCCGAGGACGGTCCCGACCTGGGCGGTGGCGAGTTCGGCGTGCTGGTGGCGCCGCGGGTGGGCGTGCTGACGGGCATGCCCGTCGCGCCCGACGACTACGGCTTCGTCTGGCACCTGCTGGACCAGGAGCTCGACCTGCGCTTCAGCGCCCTGGACGTGGGCAGCTTCGGGCGCATCGACCTGTCCCGCTACAACGTGCTGGTCTTTCCCCCGATCTGGGGCGGGCCGGCGGGCTACCGGCAGCTGCTGGGTCCGGGCGGGGTCGAGACCCTGCGGAGCTGGGTCCAGGCCGGCGGCACGGCCATCGGCATCGGGGCCGGCGCCCGCCTGCTGGCCGACCCGGAGACGGAGCTGACCAGCGTCCGCTTCCGCGGCCAGGCTCTGGACGACTACCCGCCTGCGGTGTGGAGCATCGGCGCGGCCGAGGCCCAGGCCGCGGGCCGGCCCACCGCCACGGGCCTGCGGGTGGCCGCCACCGGCGGCGGCGAGGACGGGAAGGAGAGCGGCGGGGAATTCAGCGCGCCCACCCGCGACGCCTCGCCCTACGACGTGGCCCCGGTGCTGGGCCCCGGCGCCCGGCCCTTCGCCGGGGGCCATGACCAGGGCACGCCCCTGGCCGGCCCGCCGGTGCCCCTGGATCGGTGGCTGCAGGAGGTGCTGCCCCCCGGCCGCAAGGCTCCCGAGGAGGGCGACCGCCAGCGGGCCGACGCCCGGCTGCGCGGCTTCATGCCCCAGGGCGCGCTGCTGCGTACGGAG
>JBHEPC010000111.1:0-3951 GCA_046260475.1 Candidatus Krumholzibacteriia bacterium
GGGCACCTCGTGCCCGCCGTCGACCACCACCGGGCGCGGCACGGCCGCCGGCCAGCGGGACCAGACGGTAAGCAGGGCGCCCTTGACCTCGGCCACCCAGGGATCGACTAGGCCGAAATCGGTGACCAAGACCACCGCCCCGCTCACGGTAGCACCGCGAAGGGCTTGCGCGCGGCCGGGCGCCCCAGGCGCCACACCACCAGCACCAGGACCGCCAGCCCCAGGCCCAACCCCACCCACGGGGACAGGCCCCAGCCCACGGGCAGGTAGCCCAGCAGCAGGGCCGTGCCACCGACGGTCAGGGCGTAGGGCAGCTGGGTGCGCACGTGGTCGACGTGGTCGGCCCCGGTGGCCAGGCTCGACAGGATGGTGGTGTCGCTGATGGGCGAGCAGTGGTCGCCGAACACCGCGCCGGCCAGGACGGCGCTCACGGCCGCCAGGTGGATGCCCTGGGCCAGGGGCGCGGCCAGGCCCGCGTGGGCCGGCAGCTCGACCCCCAGGGGGTAGACCAGGGGCATGAGGATGGCCATCGTGCCCCAGCTGGTGCCCGTGGCGAAGCTGACCGCTGCGGCCAGGACGAAGACCACCGCCGGCAGCAGCCGCGCCGACAGGACCTGCTTGCTGGTCTCCACCAGGAAGGGGGCCGTGCCCAGGGCGTCGCAGACGGCGCTCATGCCCCAGGCCAGCACCAGGATGGTGATGGCGATGACCATGGCCCTCGCCCCCTGCACGAACCCTTCCAGGGCGTCCACCAGGGACAGGCGGCGCGTGGCCACCACCAGCACCACCGCCAGCAGGGCGCCGGTCAGGGCGGCCCAGGTCAGGACGGCGAAGCTGTCGGCGTTGTTCAGGACCTCCCGCAGGGTCGGGGCGGCCAGGCCAGCCGCCTGGGCGGTGCTGCGGCCGCCGAAGTAGATGCCCAGGGCCGTGGCGAGGATGACCCCCAGCACGGGTATCCCCGCCAGCAGGGGGTGGGCCGGCGGCAGGTCGGGCGAGGCCTGCTTCTCCAACTCGTCCACGTCGCTGGCCGGACGGGCCCCCGGCCGCAGCAGCAGCCCCTGCTGCAGCGCGCGCTCCTCGGCCTTGAGCATGGGCCCGAAGTCGCGCCCCGTGGCCGCCACCATGTAGACGAAGGCCAGGGTCAAGAGCGGGTAGAAGCTGTAGGGGATCGACTGCAGGAAGAACGTGTAGGCGGTCTGGCCGCCGCCCAGGCGGGTCATGGCGTCCTGGATCAGCCCCACCTCGAAGCCCACCCAGGTGGAGATCACCGCGACGGTGGTCACCGGCGCGGCGGTGCTGTCGACCAGGTAGGAGAGCTTCTCCCGCGAGATGCGCAGGCGGTCCGTCAAGGGCCGCATGGTCGAGCCCACCAGCAGGGTGTTGGCGTAGTCGTCGAAGAAGACCACCGTGCCCATGGCCGCGGTCGCGGTCATGCCGCCGCGGCGGCCGCCGACCCGGCCGGCCAGCCAGTGGACCACGCCCTCGGTGGCGCCGCTGCGCGACAGCACCCCCACCATGCCGCCCAGGATGGTCGTGAAGATGACGATGGACGCGTGGGAGCGGTCGGCCAGGGCGTCGGTCAGGTAGCGGTCGCCCAGCCTGAGGAAGCCGCCGAAGGGGTTGCCCTCGACCAGGGAGGCCCCCAACCAGACCCCCAGCAGCAGCGCCACCACCACCTGCCGCGTCGCCAGGGCCAGGCCGATGGCCAGCACCGGCGGCAGCACCGACAGCCAGCCGTGGCCGCCGGCGGGCGCGGCGGTCGCGTCGGCCGCCCAGGCGACCGCCGGCAGCGCCAGCGCGGCCAGGACCCAGGTCCAGGTCCGGCGGCGATGGCGCGTCGCGCTCACGGCTGCTCCTTCCGCTCACCCCGGGCCCAGGCCAGGTAGTCCGGGTCCACCCGCCCGCAGGGCCAGGCCGTGATCTGGGGCACGTCGTAGGGGTGCAGCTGCTTCAGCTCGCCCGCGCACAGGTCGTAGCGGTCCGGCAGCACCTTCAGGACCAGGGCGACCTCCTCGTCCCGCTGCATCTCTCCCTGCCAGCGGTAGAACGAGACCAGGTCCGCCCCGACCTGGGCGCACACCGCGAGGCCCGCGTCCACCAGGCGGCGGGCGGCGGCCTCGGCCTGCGGCCGGTCCGGGAAGGTGGTCGCCAGCACCAGCAAACCGGGCGCGCTCATCGTGTCCTCCGTTCGGCTGTGGCGATGACCGCCAGCATGGCGGCGTGCAGGTCCGGCGGGGCGGCCAGGATGCTGGCCGCGGGCACCTCGACCCCGCTGCCGTCGGCGGCGGTGACCAGGCAGCCGGCCTCCCGGGCGATCAGCGTGCCGGCGGCCGTGTCCCAGGGGCGCAGGCTGAACTCCCAGTAGCCGTCCAGGGTGCCGGCCGCCGTGTGGCACAGGTCGATCGCCGCGCTGCCGCCGCGGCGCACGCCGTGGCAGGGGGCCTTCAGGAAATCGCGCACGAGTTCGGTGTTGCGGTCCACCAGCTCGTCCCGCACGTAAGGGAAGCCGGTGGCCAGCAGGGCGCGCTCCAGCGCCACCGGACCGCGGCGGCCCAGGGGCCGGCAAAGCCCGTGGCCGGGGCGCTCGAGCACGGCACCGCCGCCGCGCTGGGCCAGGTACAGCTCGTCCAGGTAGGGCGCGCCGACCAGGCCGAAGAGCAGGCCGTCCCCGTCGGCACAGCCCAGGCTCACCGAGAAGAAGGGATGGCCGTGGGCGAAGTTGGTGGTGCCGTCCAGGGGGTCCAGGTACCAGGTGCGGGCGCCCGTGGCGGCGCCGGTCTCCCCCGCCTCCTCGGCCAGGACGTGGTCGGCGGGGAACAGCCGTTCCAGGCCGGCCAGCACCAGGGCCTCGGCCTCGCGGTCGGCCTCGGTGACGAACTCGGTGCCGCCCTTGGCCTCGCGCAGTCCGGCCTGGCCCAGGCGCCCCAGCAGCAGCTCGCCCGCCTCGAGGACCAGGTCGCGGGCGGCGAAGAGCTGGGCGGTCAGTTCGTCGGCGGACGGCGGCGGCAAGGCTGGCATCGCTGCGGGCTCCGTTCGGGGATGCACCGGGGGGTGTGGGCGGACGGGGGCGATCCTACCAGCCGGGGCCGCCCGGGACAACGGCGATCCTGGCCGCCGCCGCCGCCGCCCCGGCGGTTGACAACGCCCCCGCAGCAGGTAGCTTGTGGCCTGGGAGCCGTCCCGGCGTCCGTCCCGACCACCATGGAAAGGAACCGCGATGATCGACCGCATCCAGGCCGTCCTCGAGGAGATCCGCCCCGCCCTGCAGGCCGACGGGGGCGACGTCGAGTTCATCGACTTCAACGAGGGCGTCGTCACCGTGCGCATGAAGGGCGCCTGCGGCGGCTGCCCCATGAGCATGATGACCCTCAAGAACGGCATCGAGGCCCGCATGAAGGCCCGGATCCCCGAGGTCCAGGCCGTCGAGTCGATCTGACGTGGCGGGCACGCGCGGCGTCGACTTCTACCGCTTCGACCAGCTCCTGGACGACGAGGAGCGCAGCGTGCGGGCCGTGGCCCGGCGCTTCGTCGCCGAGCGCTTCCTGCCCGTGCTGCGCGAGCATCACCGGGCCGGCACCTTCCCGTTGGACCTCGTCCCCGAGCTGGGCGCCCTGGGCCTGCTGGGCCCGGCGATCAAGGGCCCCGGCTGCGCGGGCCTCAGCTACACCGTCTACGGCATCATCTGCGAGGAGCTCGAGCGGGGCGACAGCGGCCTGCGCAGCTTCGCCTCGGTGCAGGGCAGCCTGGTGATGTGGCCCATCGCCACCTACGGCAGCGACGAGCAGAAGGAGCGCTGGCTGCCCGACCTGGCCGCCGGGCGCAAGGTGGGCTGCTTCGGCCTGACCGAGCCGGACCACGGCTCCGATCCCGGCAGCATGGCGACCACCGCCGTGCGTGACGGCGACGGCTGGGTCCTGAGCGGCAGCAAGCTGTGGATCACCAACGCCACCG
>JBHEPC010000126.1:0-6101 GCA_046260475.1 Candidatus Krumholzibacteriia bacterium
CTCTACCTGCTGGCCCTGGCCTCGCCCACCTATCCGGTCGAGCCGGAGGCCTGGGACGCCTGGACCGCCGGCTACCGCTGGGGCACCTTCCACGGGCAGGAGCACCTGGGCTTCGCGCCCCTGTTCGGCCACCAGTACACCCACGTCTGGGTCGATCTGCGCGGCATCCGCGACCGCACCATGGCAGAACACGGCCTCGACTACTTCGAGAACTCGCGCCGCGCGGTGCTGGCCCAGCACGCCTACGCCCTGGCCAACCCCGGCGGCTGGACCGGCTACGGGCCCCGGCTGTGGGGCCTGACCGCCTGCGACGGGCCGGTGTCCGGCACCTTCACCATCGGCGGCCGCGAGCGCACCTTCCAGACCTACGACGCCCGCGGCGCGTCGTTCACCCGCGTCACCGACGACGGCACCGTCTGCCCGTCGGCGGCGGCGGGCTCGCTGCCGTTCGCGCCGGAGCTGGTCGTGCCCCTGCTGGTGGCCCTGGTCCAGGACCACGGCGAGCGGATCTGGGGCGAGTACGGCTTCCTCGACGCCCTGAACCCCACCTTCACCCTGGACGTGCCGGTGCAGCACGGCCGGGTCGATCCCGAACACGGCTGGTACGACACCGACTACCTGGGCATCGACCAGGGGCCCATCCTGGCCATGATCGAGAACCACCGTTCCGGCCTGGTCTGGGACACCCTGCGCGCGAACCCGCACCTGGTGCGGGGCCTGCAGCTGGCGGGATTCAGCGGCGGCTGGCTGGACACGGTCCCCGCGGCGGCCCCATGACGGGGGCGGCCCGGCGTCCGCGCGCACGGCTGCTGCCGGCGGCCGTGCTGGCCCTGGCCTGCGGCGGCTGCGGCGCCGGCGATCACGAGACCACGACCCTGCGCTTCTGGGCCATGGGCCGCGAGGGCGAGGTGGTGCAGGAGCTGGTGCACGGCTTCGAGGCCGAGCACCCCGGCATCCGCGTCCAGGTGCAGCAGATCCCCTGGACCGCGGCCCACGAGAAGCTGCTGACCGCGTTCGTGGGCCGTGCCACGCCGGACCTGGCCCAGCTGGGCAACACCTGGGTGTCCGAGTTCGCGGCGCTGCGCGCGCTCGTGCCCTTGGACGAGCGGGTCGCGGCCTCGGGCACGATCACGGCGGCGGACCACTTCGCCGGCATCTGGGACACCAACGTCATCGACGGCGCGCTGTACGGCATCCCCTGGTACGTGGACACCCGCGTGCTCTTCTACCGCAGCGACCTGCTGGCTGAGGCCGGCTACCCGGAGCCGCCCGTCACCTGGAGCGGCTGGCGCGCCGCCATGGCGGCGCTGTCCCGCGGCGGGGCCGATCCCCGTTACGGCATGCTGCTGCCGGTCAACGAGTGGGCCCAGCCGGTGATCCTGGGCCTGCAGGCGGGCTCGCCCCTGCTGGCGGAGCAGGCCACCGTCGGCGCCTTCGCCCAGCCGGAGTTCCGCCGTGCGTTCACCTTCTACGTGGACCTGTTCCGGGACGGCCTGGCCCCGCCGGTGAGCAACAACGAGGTCGCCAACCTCTACCAGGAGTTCGGGCGCGGGACCTTCGCCATGTACATCACCGGGCCCTGGAACATCGGCGAGTTCCGGCGGCGCCTGCCCGCCGAGCTGCAGGACAGCTGGTCGACCGCGCCCCTGCCCGCGCCCGATGAACAGGCGGCGGCCCAGCCGGGGGTGCCTGGCGTCTCCCTGGCCGGCGGCTCCAGCCTGGTGGTGTTCGCCGCCTCGCCGCACCGGGAGGCGGCCTGGCAGCTGGTCGAGTACCTGGGCCTGCCCGCCCAGCAGCAGCGCTTCTTCCAGCTGACGGGCAACCTGCCGGCCCACCGCGCCGCCTGGGACGATCCGGCCCTGGCCGCCGATCCCTACGCGGCGGCCTTCCGCCGCCAGCTCGAGCACGTGGTCGCGACGCCGAAGATCCCCGAGTGGGAGCAGATCGCCAACCAGGTCTGGGTCCGGGCCGAGCAGGCCATCCGCGGCGCCTCGCCGGTGGACCGCGCGCTGGCCGACCTGGACGCGGACGTGGGGCGCATCCTCGCCAAGCGGCGCTGGCTGCTGGACCGGCAGCAAGAGGAGCGGACGCCGTGAGCAGCCGTTACGCAAGGGACAAGTCCCGCGCTGCCTGGCTGTTCCTGACCCCGGCGCTGCTGCTGCTGGGGCTCTTCTTCCTGCTGCCGGTGGTGGGCGGCATCCTGCTGAGCCTGACCGATTTCGACCTCTACGCGGTGGCGGACTTCGGCGCGGCGCGCTTCGTGGGCCTGGCCAACTACGCCCAGCTGCTGCAGGACGGCAGCTTCTGGCGCGCCCTGACCAACACCCTGCAGTTCGTGGTGATCGGCGGGCCCTTGTCGGTGCTGGTGTCCCTGGGCGCGGCGATGCTGCTGGACCACAAGGCGGCGCGCCTGCGCGGCGTCCTGCGCACCGTCTACTTCGCGCCGGTGGTGACCACGCTGGTCTCGGTGGCCATCGTCTGGCGCTACCTGTACCACCCGAAGTACGGGCTGCTGAACCACCTGCTGGGGCTGGTGGGGATCGGCCCCATCGACTGGCTGGGCGATCCCCACTGGGCCATGCCGGCGATCATCCTGCTCGCGGTGTGGAAGAACTTCGGCTACAACATGCTCATCTTCCTGGCCGGGCTGCAGACCATCCCCGCCGAGCGCTACGAGGCCGCGTCCATCGACGGCGCCGGCGCGTGGCAGCGCTTCCGCCACGTGACGGTGCCGGGGCTGGCGCCCACGGCGCTGTTCGTGGGCGTGACCACCATGATCGGCTTCTTCCAGCTCTTCGCCGAGCCCTACATCATGACCCAGGGCGGCCCGCTGGGGGCCACCCGCAGCCTCGTGCTGCTGATGTACGAGGAGGGCTTCCGCTGGTGGCGCATGGGCATCGCCTCGGCGGCGGCGGTGCTGCTGCTGGTGATCACGCTGATCTTCACGCTGCTGCAGCTGCGCCTGCGCCGGAGCGAGACGTGAACCGCCGGCGCCGGCAGCTGGTGGCGGTCAACGCCGTCCTGTACGCGGGGGCTTTGCTGACCCTGATGCCGCTGCTGTGGATGACCGCCGCCTCGTTCATGCAGCCGGGCGCGGCCAACTCCCTGCCGCCGCCCCTGCTGCCCGCCGACCCGACCCTCAGCAACTACACCATGCTGTTCACGCGGCTGGACATGCTGCGCAACTTCCTCAACAGCGCGGTGGTGTCGGTGCTGGCGACGATCCTGTCGGTGGTGGTGGTCTCCCTGGCCGGCTACGCCTTCGCCAAGCTGCCGTTCCGCGGGCGCGAGCGGCTGTTCCGCACCCTGGCCTCGGCCCTGGTGGTGCCGGCCCAGGTGGCGATGCTGCCGCTGTTCCTGCTGCTGCGGGAGATCGGCCTGGTCAACACCTACGGCGGCGTGCTGGTGCCCTACCTGGCCAGCATCTTCGGCATCTTCCTGGTGCGGCAGTACGCCCTGAGCGTGCCGGACGAGCTGCTGGACGCGGCGCGCGTGGACGGCGCCAGCGAGCTGCAGGTGTTCCGGCTGGTGGCGGTGCCCATCATCAAGCCCATCCTGGTGACCCTGGCCGCCTTCACCTTCCTGAGCGCGTGGAACGATTTCATGTGGCCGTTGATCGTGCTGGCGGACAGCGACCTCTACACCCTGCCGGTGGCCCTGGCCGGACTGGCGGGCGAGCACGTCCAGGACACGGAGCTGATGATGGCCGGCTCGCTGATCACCATCCTGCCCGCCCTGGGGGTGTTCCTGATCTTCCAGCGGGCGTACGTGCAGGGGATCACCGCCGGAGGAGTGAAGGGATGAGGACGCGCGCGCTGGCCGCCGCCGCCATGCTGTTGGTCCTGTCCGGCTGCCGGGAGGACGCGCCGCCGGCGGTGGTGGTGATCGACGCCGGCGAGGACGCCACCGCCTGGTCGGCCCACCCGGCCGACGGCGTGGTGATGGACCTGGGCACCGGCCCGGGCGAACGCGGCCAGGCCTTGCGCCTGGACTTCCGGTTCAGCGGCGGGGGCTGGGCCATCGCCCGGCGCGACGTGGACATCGAACTACCCGAGGACTACACCATCCGCTTCCGCCTGCGGGGCGAGGCGCCGGCCAACACCCTCGAGCTGAAACTGATCGACGCCTCGGGCGAGAACGTCTGGTGGCGGGTGTGGCGCGACGTCACCTGGCCCGCGGACTGGACCACGTTCAGCGTGCGCAAGCGGCAGCTCGAGTTCGCCTGGGGCCCGCAGGGCGGGGGCGAGCTGCGCCAGGTCGCGGCCATCGAGTTCGCGGTCACCGCCGGCAGCGGCGGCCAGGGCACGGTCTGGATCGACGACCTCGAGCTGGTGCCGCGGCTGCTGCCCGACGGCCCGCCGCCGGTGCCGCAGGTGGCCGCGTCCTCGGGCGAGGGCGCGGAACTGGTGCTGGACGGCGACCCGGCCACCGCGTGGGCGGCGGCCCCGGGCGACACGGCGCCTGTGCTGACGGTGGACTTCGGCCGGGCGCGGGAGTACGGCGGACTGGTCATCGGCTGGGCGCCGGACGGGCCCGCGGCCGACTACGTGATCGAAGCCGACGAGGGTGACGGCACCTGGCGCCAGCTCCTGGCCGTGGCCGGCGGCAACGGCGGGCGCGACCCTCTTTACCTGCCGGAATCCGAGTCGCGCCGGCTGCGCCTGCGGCTGCCCCCCGGCGCCGCGGTGGCCGAACTCGCGTTCCCGCCCTGGGAGTGGTCGGTCACGCGGGAGGCGTTCTTCGGCGCCAGCGCGCAGGAGGCGCGGCGGGGCCTGTACCCGCGGGGAATGCTGGGCGAGCAGGTCTACTGGACCGTCGCGGGGGTCGACGCCGACACCCGCGAGGGGCTGCTCTCGGAGGACGGCTCCCTGGAGACCGGGCCGCGGCGGTTCTCGGTGGAGCCGTTCCTGTGGACCGGCGGGCAGCTGGTGACCTGGGCCGACGGGCGGACCGAGGTGTCCCTGGGGTCGCCGCTGAATCCCTATCCCCAGGTGCTGCGGCGGACCGGCGACCTCTCCCTGAACCAGTCCGTGTTCGCGGTGGGCGAACCGCAGGCCTCGGCCCTGCTGGTGCGCTACAAGCTTGGGAACGAGGGCACGGACGCCACCGCGGTGACCTTGGCCCTGGCCCTGCGGCCCTTCCAGGTCAACCCGCCGTCGCAGTTCCTGAACCTGGTCGGGGGGACGGCGCCGGTGCACGCCATAGAGCGCGACGGCGACCGGGTGCTGGTGGACGGCGAGGTGGGCGTGGTCGTGCGCACTCCTGCCGACCGCTTCGGCGCCACCACCTTCGCGGGCGGCGACGTGGTGGCCGAGCATCTCGAGCTCGGACAGTTGCCTGGGGCGCAGGCGGTCCACGATCCCTTCGGCGCCGCGTCGGCGGCGCTGGCCTGGGACCTGGTCGTGCGGGCGGGGAGCAGCACCATGATCGACGTGCTGGTGCCGCTGCACGGGGTCGATCCCCTGCCGCCGGGTACGGCGGCGGCGGATTCGGTCGTCAAGGCAGCCGTGCGCGCCTCGCAGCGCACCCTGCAGCGCGTCGGCCTCTTGGGCCCGCCCGTGGCCGAGGAAGTCCTGGCCACCGTGTACGCCCAGCTCCAGTACATCCTGGTCAACCGCGCCGGCCCGGCCATCCAGCCCGGGGCGCGCTCCTACGCCCGCTCGTGGATCCGCGACGGCGCCCTGACGGGCGAAGCCTTGCTGCGCCTGGGCCACGAAGAGGCGGTGCGCGAGTTCCTGGAATGGTTCGCCCCGCACCAGTACACCGACGGCAAGATCCCCTGCGTGGTGGACCACCGCGGCGCCGACCCGGTGCCCGAGCACGACTCGACCGGCGAGTTCATCCACCTGGTCACCGAATATTACCGCTACACCGGCGACCGCGCGCTGCTGGACGCCATGTGGCCACAGGTGGTGGCGGGGATCGGCTACCTCGAGACCCTGCTGGAACAGCGGCGAACCGACGAGTACCGTGCCGCGGACCAGCGCGAGTTCTACGGCATCCTGCCCCCGTCCATCAGCCACGAGGGCTACTCGGCCAAGCCCATGCATTCCTATTGGGATGATTTCTGGGCCCTGCGCGGCTACCGGGACGCGGTGTTC
>JBHEPC010000132.1:0-3322 GCA_046260475.1 Candidatus Krumholzibacteriia bacterium
GTCCCCGGGGACGAGAAATACATTCCCCCCATGCCGGGCCAGTACTTCGACATCGTGCTGTTCCAGCAGGACGCGCCCATCGTCGAGAAGCGCTACGACCTGGTGCTGCCGGTGGACAAGCGCCTGCACGCCGAGACCTACAACGGGCCCCTGTACTCGGCCGTCACCTACGACGAGGAGACCACCACCTACTCCTGGTGGTGCCTGGGCATGCCCGCCCGCGCCCACGAGCCCAGCCAGCCGGACGCCAGCGACCTCGTGCCCAAGGCGGTGATGGCCACGGTCGAGAGCTGGGAGGCCAAGAGCCGCTGGTTCTTCGACGTGAACCGCAACCAGTTCGAGGTGACGCCCGCGATCCAGGCCAAGGTGGACGAGATCCTCGCCGAGGCAGGCGCCACGAACGCGTCCGAAGAGAAGAAGGCCAAGGCCCTGGTCCACTGGGTGGCCCAGAACATCCGCTACAGCGGCCAGACCATGGGCGAGGGCGAGGGCTTCACCCTGCACCCGGCCGACATGATCTTCGACCAGCGCTCAGGCGTGTGCAAGGACATCGCCGGCATGCTGATCGCCATGATGCGCGGCGCGGGGCTCGATTCCCACGCGGCGATGACCATGGCCGGCAGCCGCATCGACCTGGTGCCGGCCGACCAGTTCAACCACTGCGTCACCGCTCTGCGCCTGCCCGACGGCAGCTGGCAGATGTACGACCCCACCTGGGTGCCCTACAACAACGACATCTGGTCCAAGCGCGAAACCGAGCAGCACTTCCTGATCGGCTCGCCCGAGGGCGAGACCCTCGACCGCATCCCCTACAGCCCGCCCGACGAGTCCCCGCTGGTGGTCAAGCACACGGCCGAGCTGACCGAGGACGGCACCCTGACGGGCACCCTGCGCCTGGACGGCGGCGGGGCGTCGGACAGCCGGCTGCGGCGGATGGTCACGGGCGTCCGGAAGCAGGAACTGGCCGGGACGTTCGCCCAGCTCCTGGCGACGGTCAGCCCCCGCGTCGAGGGCGTCACGGTGAAGCACCGCCCGGCGGACGACTTCTCCGGCGATATGTGGCTGGAGATCGGCTACCGCATCCCCCGCTTCGCCACGGCCATCGCCGGGACCTGGACCTTCACCAGCCCGGCGCTGGCGGTGGTGCTCGCGGACGGCAATTTCTTCGGCGCCGGCGCCCGCTCCTGGCCCGACGAGCGCACGACCGACCTGCTGCTGTGGAACACCCAGCTGGTGGACGCCCGCGAGGAAATCCGCCTGCCCAAGGGCTGGACGCTGCAGGACGAGCCCGCCATCGACCCGGTGGACGAGACCTACGCGTCGTTCGCCGGCACCGCCGCCCAGGACGGCCGCAAGCTGGTGGTCACCGGCCGCGCCGAGGTCAGGCGGCGGCAGATCCCACCCGACGGCTACGCCGGCTTCAAGGCCGCCGTGGACGCGGCCCGCGCCTGGGGCGACCAGGAGTTCCGCTTCACCAAGGAGGGCAAGTGATGAAGACGCTGAGGATCATCGCCATCGCCGTCCTGCTGTTGAGCGGCGCCGCCGGCGCGGCCCTGGCCGCGGGCATGGGCACGTCGGCCGGGCACGACCTGGACGCCCTGTGGGCGCAGGCGCAGAAGAACCACGACACGGCGCAAGCGGACGCCATCATCCTGCTGGACAGCCGCACCACCACCGTGGGCGACGAGGGCACCGTGGTCACCCGCGTGCACCAGGTGGTGTGGATCGCCACCTCGCGCGGCATCCGCGACTATGCCGATCTGCGCGTGCCCTGGAACTCGGCGACCTCCACTCTCGAAGTGGAGCTGCTGCGCACCTGGATGGACGGCCGCTGGTGGCCGGACCCCACCGAGATCAGCGAGACCGCCGTGGTGCAGACCCTGCCCTACGCCGTGGCCCTGGCCGACGACTACACCACCCTGCGCGAGACCATGCTCCTGCACGATGGCGTCGAACTGCCGTGCATCATGGAGACGGCCTACACCATCGCCGTGCAGGGTCCGCCGACCGCGGGCGCGGACGGCTTGTTCGTGTTCCCGGGGCGGGATCCGGTGGTGCGTGCGGAGTGCGTGGTGCGGGTGCCGCTGGGCGTGGGCGTGCGCTGGGAGGCGCGGAACGGGGCGCCCGAGCCCGTGGTGACCGAGAACGGGGTCAAGGAACTGGCCTGGACGATGCAGGGGGCCGGGGCGCTGAAGCTGCCGGTCACGGCGCAGCCGGAGGCTTATGAGCCGGCGGTCGTGTGGACCACGTGGGAGAGCTGGGAGGCGCTGCTGCGGGAGTTCCACGAGGCGGTCGAGGCCGCGGCGGTGCTGGACGGGGCGTTGGCGGATTCGGTGGCGGCGGCGGTGCGCGGCCTGCCCGCGGGGCAGGATCGCGTCGATGCCGTCCTCGCGTTCGCGAACCGGTCGGTCCGCGGCGTCTCCACGGACTTCCTGCCCTGGTGGGCGGCGCCGCGGCCGGCCACGCAGACCTTCGCCACCGGCTACGGCCACGCCCTCGACCGGGCTGTGCTCGTGTCCGCGTTGCTGCAGCCGCTCAAGGCCGGCAAGGACGCGCTGGTTCGACCGGACATCGTGCCGGTCCGCGACGAGCCGCTCGGCACGGCGGGCGCCCTGCCGCGGTTGGCCGACCTGGACGGGGTGCTCGTGGCTCTCGACCAGGCCGGCGGACGGGGTTGGTACGATGCTGCGTCCGGTGAGAGCGGCCCGGCCGCACCGTGGCGCACGCTGCTGCGGCCGCGCCTGGACGGCGCCGCCGCGCCCGCGCCCCTTGCCGGGATGACGGGGTTCGGGCTCGACGTCAGCCTCGACGCCCGCGACGTCGCCTGGGAGGGCGTCGGCGTCCTGTGGTTGACGGGTTGGAACCAGGACGACCGTTCGTGGCTGCCCGAGGGCGACTCGTTCGAGAAGACCTGCGAGCGGCTCGTGACCTCGGTGCTGCCGGAAGCCTCGATCGCGGCGGTCCGGCCCGCGGAGCTCCTGCCCCACGGCCTGAAGGTGCGCTTCGAGATCAGCATGGCCGCACCGGGCAAGCCCGGCGACCGCACCCGGCGCCTGGTGCTCGGCCAGCCGACGGACGGGCTGCTTTCCCGGCTGCCCGCAGGGGTGCATGCGTTCGAGGTGCGCCGGGACTCGCCCCTGCCTGCGTTCGGCGGCGGCGTCCAGGAGGTGACCGTGCGGCTGCGGACGCCGGACGGCGCGACCGTCCACGCGACCGGAAACGTGGCCATCCGGAACGACGCCGGCGCGTTCTCGGCGGCCGTGGTCCGGGACGGGGACTGGGTCGAGGTGACCCGCCGCCTCGAGCTCGCGCCGACGACCCG
>JBHEPC010000190.1:0-10390 GCA_046260475.1 Candidatus Krumholzibacteriia bacterium
GACCCGCAGCTGCGCCTGGCCGGCTGGAACGAGGCCTACCTCGCCTTCGCCCTGGCCAACGGCGCCGACGACCTGGAGGATCGCTTCCCCCTGGGCTCGGACCTGGCCGCGGCCGTCTCCGGACCGTTGCAGGCCTACTACCAGCACCTGTTCGCCGAGATCCTGGCCGGCGGCGCGCCCGTGCACCGGCAGTACGAGTGCAGTTCGGCTGACGAACAGCGCTTCCTGCACATGTCCGCCTACCCCATCGCCGGCGGTACGGGGCTCGTGGTCAGCCACCACGTGGTCCACCGCGGCGCCCACGCGGCGCCTGCGCTGCCCCTGCGGGAGCACCACACCGACGGGCGCGGCCTGGTGGTCCAGTGCGCCAATTGCCGCAAGATCCGTGACCACCGGACCGCCACCAAGTGGGACTGGGTGCCTGAGATCCTCGACCATCCGCCGGACAACGTCAGCCATGGCCTGTGCGCCAACTGCCTGGACCACTACTACCCCGACCTCGACCCGGAAGGTTGACGCCGCCATGGCCCACGACGACCTCGCCGCCCTGCTGGACGCCGCCATCGGGCTGGAGCTTGCCATCTCCCGGCTCTACCTGCGCTTCCACCACGACCTGCCCGGGGATGCCGACTTCTGGTGGCAGCTGGCCATGGAGGAGAAGAACCACGCGGCGCTGCTGCGGTCGGTGGACATGATGGCCACGACCGCGGCCGGCGTGCCGGACGGCCTGCTGCCGGGCCGAGTGCAGGAGCTGCGCGACCTGGTCGCGCGGATCGAGGAGTGCCTGGTCCGTTACGCCGGCAGCCCCGCGGCGCGGGACGAGGCCTTCGCTCTGGCCCTGGAGCTGGAGCAGTCCGCCGGCGAGGCCCACTTCCAGAACTTCATGGAGTCGGACGGGAGCGGATCCCTGGCGCGGGTCTTCCAGTCGCTGAACCGCGCCGACATGGACCACGCCCAGCGCCTGCGCTCGTACATGACCGAACAGGGCCTGGCGTGACCGCGCCGGGAAAGGACGCCGCCATGCACCCCACCCGCCCGACGATCCTGCTCCTGGTGGCCGCCTTGCTCGCGGCCGCGACCGTCTGCGCCGCGGGCGAGGACGTGCCCACCGCCCTGGTGATCATCGACATCCAGGAGTTCTACTTCCCCGGCGGGGCCCTGCCCCTGGTCGCGCCCGAGGCCGCCAGCGCCAACGCCGGCCGCCTCCTGGCGCGCTTCCGCACCGCCGGGCTGCCGGTCTTCCACGTGGGCCACGCCGCCGCCGCCGGCCGCGGCTTCCACGCCGACGTGCAGCCGGCCGCGGATGAACCGGTGCTCATCAAGAGCGAGGTGAACGTTTTCCTGGACACGGACCTGCGGCAGCGCCTGCAGCAGGGGGGCATCCGGCGGGTGGTGCTGTGCGGCATGCAGACCCACATGTGCCTGGAAGGTGCGGTTCGCGGCGCCCACGACTATGGTTTCGAGGTGGTGGTGGTGGCCGACGCCTGCGCCACCCGCGACCTGGAGCACGGGGGCGCCGTGGTGCCCGCCGCCCAGGTGCACGCCGCCACCCTCGCGACCCTGGACCGGGTCTACGCCCGGGTGATCGACACCGAGACGGCCCTGGCGGAGTTCTGACGCCGCCGGGCCCAGCCGGAAGGACGGCCATGCGACACGAAGGGGACCTGGACCTGGTCACGGTGCTTGCCACCAGCGATCTGGGCCTGATCGACATCGCCGAGGGCCTGCTCGAGGGTGCCGGCATCCTCTTTTTGGCCAAGGGCGAGGGCGTGCAGGACCTGTTCGGCCTGGGCCGGCTGACGGCCGTCAACCCCATCACCGGCCCGGTGGAGATCCAGGTGAACGCTGCCGACGCCGAGAGCGCCCGCCAGCTGCTGGAGGACCTGATCGCCGAGGTGGACGGGTCGTGAGGCCGGGCACCGACCGGCGGCCGGCCGCCGTCGGCGCGGCCCCCGGGCGCCCGGCCCGGTGACGGCCGCGGCCGCCGCTTGCGGGAGCGTCGTCTCCCTGCGATCTTCCCGTGCCAGGAAGCGGGGCGGACCGCCCGCGCTTCCCGGCACACTTAGCCCGCGATCGGCGCACGGGGCGTCCATGTCCACGAATCTGTCGGCCAGCACCGCCTTCGGCCTGCACCCGACCGTTGTGACCGTGATCCTGCTCTGCTTCAGCAACGTCTTCATGACCTTCGCCTGGTACGGCCACCTGCGCAACCTCTCGCACCGGGCGTGGGTGGTGGCCGCCCTGGTCAGCTGGGGCATCGCCCTGTTCGAGTACCTGCTGCAGGTGCCGGCCAACCGCATCGGTCACCAGGTGATGAGCGTGGGGCAGCTGAAGATCCTGCAGGAGGTGATCACCCTGTCGGTCTTCGTGCCGTTCTCGGTGCTCTACCTCAAGGAGAAACCCTCCCTGGACTACCTGTGGGCGGGCCTGTGCCTGCTGGGGGCCGTCTTCTTCATGTTCCGTTCGCGGCTGGGGGGCGCATGAGATTGTTCGCCGTGATGCTGGGCGGCACCGCCCCGGGCGCCAACACCGAGCTGCACGACGTGGCCTTCGCCTGCGGCGAGGGGATCGAGGACACCTGGGACCAGCTGCTGGACCGCTGGTTCGGCACGCCCGAGGGCCTGCACGTGGACTCCTGGGCGGCCCTGGACGCGGTGGACGGCCACCGCGTCGTCCTGCGCCCGGAGCCGGCTGCGGCGGGGCCGCGCCTGTGGTTCATCACCCTCGGCGCCTACCGCCCCGGGCATTTCGGCGAGCTGCACGCCGTCGCCTTCCTGGTCGGGGACGATCCGGCCGACGTCAAGGCCCGCGCCAAGGCCGCGCTGCTGCGGGGCGCCCTCGAACGGCACACCGACGACCTGCACGAGGTCGACGACTGCCTGCAGGTCGACCGCGTCGGCGGCCTGCACGTGCACCTGGAGCCGGCGCCGGACCTGGACGACGAGGTGCGTTGCGTCAACGGCTGGCTGCCGTTGCCCGCCGCGGCCATCGCCGCCTGGCAGGACCGCCGGTGATCGACCTCGCCGCCGCCATCCCCGCGGGCGCCCGCCTGGGCCAGCTGGGCAACGAACAGCTGACGATCCTGCTCGGCCACGGGGTGCCCGTGATCGACATCCGCCGCCCCTACGAGTGGGAGGCCACCGGCGTCATCGCCGGCAGCCTGCCCTGGACCTTCTTCGACGAGCGGGGAGGCTTCGATCTGGACGGCTGGCTCGAGCGGCTGGCGACGGTCGCGGGCCCCGACGATCTCTTCGTGCTGGTCTGCCGCCTGGGACAGCGCACCGACCTGCTGGGCCGCTACCTGGCCGGGGCGCGGGGCTACGCCGGCGTCCACCATCTGGCCGCCGGCATCACCTGGTGGCTGGCCGAGGGGCGCCCCGTGGCGGCCGGCCCGGGCGCGGGCGCCTGACCTAGTCGCAGGAGCGGATCGTCAGCACCGGGCACTTGGCGTAGCGCACCACCATCTCCGCGACCGAGCCGAAGACCATGTGGGCCAGTCCCGTGCGCCCGTGGGTGGCGATGAAGATCGCCCCCACCTGCTCCTCTTCGGCGAAGGCCAGGATCTCCTTGGCCGGCCGGCCCATGCGGATCTCCAGGCGGGGCGTCAAGGAATCGTCCAGGATCGAGCCCGCGAAGCGCGCCAGGTTCTCCCGGGACTCATGCGCCACCTGGGTCTCGTAGGCCGACATGTCGAAGTTCAGGTCCGCCGAGTCGATGCGCGGCTGGGGCAGATGCGGGATGGGCCGGTGGATGTTCAGGACGATGATCTCGGACCCGAACTTCAGGGCGAACTCATTGGCCAGCTTCAGCCCGCAGGTGGACGGCTCGCTGAAGTCGGTCGGGCAGAGGATCGTCTTGAAGGGAAACATCGTCCACCTCCGGGCGGCTGCCCGCGCCATCGCGGCGTGACGGGATTGCGGATTGACAACCGGCCGCAATAGGGTCTCACTGAGGGCCTCACCAGCGCCAAGCCCACTATAGCACAGCGGAGGCGGCCGGTCATGGCGTTCTATTCCGACTTCGCGGGCAGCTACGAGGAGATCTTCCCCTTCCGCGCGCCGGCGGCCGCGTTCCTGGACCGCTGGCTGCCGGCGGCCGGGCGCATCCTGGACGTGGGCTGCGGCACCGGCCGCTACTGCCGCCACCTGGACGGCACCGGGCGGTCCTGCGTGGGCATCGACCTGGACCCGGGCATGGTCGAGGAGGCCCACCGCCTGCATCCGGCCGGCGACTTCCGCATCATGGGCATGGCCGAGATCGGCCTGTTGGGCCCGGGCACCTTCGACGGCGTCTTCTGCATCGGCAACGTGCTGCCCCACCTGCCGGCCGACGGCCTGGCCGCCTTCCTGGGTGCGGTCCGCGGCCTCCTGCGCCCCGGCGGCGTGTGGCTCTGGCAGACGGTGAACTTCGACCCGCTGCTGCAGCGCGGCGCCCACGACTTCCCGCCCGTCGTCGCCGGGGAAGGGGCCCTCGTCTTCCACCGCTCCTACCGGGACATCACCCCCGCAACGCTGCGCTTCGTGACGGTGCTCGAGCGCGACGGGGACGAGCTCTTCCGCGGCGAGACGCTGCTGTACCCGCGCACCGGCGCCGACCTCATGGCGGGGCACCGGGCCGCCGGCTTCCGCCTGCTGGCCCACGTGGCCGACTGGGCGGGCGCGCCCTACGTGCCCGCCACTTCCGGCGGCAGCGTGGCCGTGTGGTCGCGGTCCTGACCCGCCCCCGCTAGCGGTCGCGGCGGCGCATCAGGTACAGGGTGCGCTCGCTGCCGGGGATCGGCTCGCGGGCCTCGATCAGGAAGCGGGCGGCGAAGGCCGCCTCGAACCCCGCCGGCCCGTAGTCGGCAAAGACGTCCTCGCGCGTGGCCAGCAGCCGCCGCACCTGCGAATCGCTCTTGGGCACGAACTCGACGATCAGCGTGCGCCCGGCCGCGGCCAGGAATGCGGCCAGCCGGTCCAGGGGCACGTTGTTGCTGATGGCCAAGTGGTGCACCAGGGCCAGGGCCAGCACGCAGCCCGCCGGCCCGCGCGCCAGCAGCGAGGCCCGCTCGGCGTGGTCCCAACCCTGGTCCGGGCTAGGGTTGGTCAGGTCCTGCAGCAGGGGCAGCAGCCGCTCCTCGCCCCGGGCCTTGACCTGCCGCCAGTTGTGCTCCACCGCTGCGGGATCCACGTCCGCCGCCACGGTCGCGATGCCCTGTGCGGCGGCCAGGCGGCTGAAGGTGCCGTCGTTGGCGCCCAGGTCCCACACCGTGTCCGGGGCCGCGCGCTCCAGGAAGGCGGCCACCAGCGCGGCCTTGGCGCGGATCGCCTCGTCGCTGTAGTTGGTGGCGGCGTAGTAGTCGCCCCACTCGGTGCCGGCCGGGCGCCAGGCCAGCCGCCGCACCGCACCGCGCAGGCTGCCCACGATGCCCAGCAGGGCCTGGCGCGACACCGGCCGCGGCCGCACCGCGCCTTGCCGGTCCGCGTGCCGGCGCTGGCTGGCCGCGTGCAGGTGCAGGTGCATCAGCAACCCGGGCACCAGGCGCGTGGGCCAGGGCAGCAGCCGCGCCGCCAGGTCCAGGGGCACGCCGTCGATGTGGGTGCGCAGCAGCGCCAGCAGCCGCACGTCCACCTTCGCCATCAGCGCCAACGGTGCCAGGAAATGCTGGCAGAACTGGCGGTACGCCACCCAGGGCTCGCCCTCGCGGTACGCCGCCAGGGACAGGGTGTCGATGAGCACCGGCCGGCCCCGGTGGAACTGGATGTTGTAGGCCGAGGCGTCCTTCAGCACCATCCCGCGCCCGAGGGCCAGCTTCTGGATGCGCAGGGTCACCAGGGCCGCGTCCTGCAGTTGGGAGAAGCACCACTCGTAGGGGTGGCTGACGAAGTCCACGGGCTCGGGGGCGATGACACACGCGGCGTCCGGCCCGGTCGCCAGCTCCAGGGGCGCTTCGCGGTGGGGGATCAGCAGACCCTTCGTCACCAGCAGCTCGTACAGGCCCGACTCGTGCAGCAAACGCAGGTCGCCGGCGCTGGCGCGGTTCACCTGGCGGTAGAGCACGCCGTCGCGCCGGAACAGGAAGCCGCCCGGGTCGCGGAAGCTGCCCGCGAGGCGGCCGTCAGGCATCGTCGTCGTCGTCGGCCGGCCGGCGTTTGCCGCCCAGGGCGCCGGTGATGCGCCCCCAGAACATCTTCAGGGCCACGCCCGCACCCACGACGGCGGCGATGATGCCCTGGATGACGAAGCTGCCGGTGCCGGGATCGATGTAGGCGTGGGCCGCGGCCGGGGCCAGCAGCAGGGCGGCCGCCAGCAAGGCCGCGGCGCGCGCCGGTGTGGAATGCAGGGGATCAGGCATCGTCGCCTCCAGATGAGGATTCGCCTTGGACTGGTGCGCCGTCCCAATCTATAGTCCCTGTGAAGCCTATGTAAAGGGCGGCGTGGCGATCGGGGCCGGCCGCCCATCCACGCCCCCCGGTACGATGACCATCGCCATGCGCCGATTCGCCGAACTGGTCGCCCTGACGGGTTTCGCCATCCTGCAGCCGCTGCTGGACATGCTGGGGCGGTACCCCGAGTTCCTGGTGGTGCACGACGCCCGTCCGGCGGACGTGGCTTTGCTGGTGGGGCTGGCGGCGGTGGGGCTGCCCCTGGCCGGCTGGCTGGCCGCCCTGGCCCTGGGGGCCGTGGTACCGGCCGCGGGCCGGGCGCTGCATGCCCTGCTGCTGGGCCTGCTGGCGGCGCTGGCCGTGCTGCCGCTGACCGGGCGCCTGACCCCCGCCGGCGCGCCGGACTGGGCTCCGGCGGCCGCGGCCCTGGCGGTCGGGGCCGGCCTGGTGCTGCTGCGGGCGCGCAGCGCGCCGGTGCGCCGGGCGCTGCCGGCCTTCGCCTGCGCGGCGCTGCTGTTCGCGGGCTACTTCGCCGCCCTGCCGGGGGTGCGTGGGGCCCTGCGGCAGGTGCCGCGGCTGGAGGTGGCCTCGGTCCGCAGCGACGTCCCCGTGGTGGTCGTGATGCTGGACGAGCTGCCCCTGACCTCCCTGCAGGCGGCCGACGGCAGCCTCGATGGGGCCCTGTTCCCCCACTTCGCGCTCCTGGCCGAGGACGCCGTCTGGTACCCCAACGCCACCACCGTCAGCGGTGCCACCCTGCGGGCGGTGCCGGCCGCCCTGACCGGCCGCCTGCCGGGCTGGGCGCAGCATCCGGGCCTGGCCGACCATCCCCGCAACCTGTTCACGCTGCTGGCCGACTCCCACCGCCTGGTGGTGGACGAGGCCCAGACCACCCTCTGCCCGCCGGAGCTGGCGCGCTGGCAGCCGGCGGCCGAGCGGCGCCTGCGCCTGGCGCGCGACGCCGCCATCGTTTACCTGCACGCGGTCCTGCCGGCGGCCTGGCGCGGCCCCCTGCCCGCCATCACCACCCGCTGGAGCGACTTCGGCGAGCCCGCCCAGGCCGATCCCGCGGCCCTGCGCGCCGGCCGCCTCCGCGCCTGGATCAGCCGCCTGACCGCGGGCGACCGGCCGCCCCTGGGCTTCGTCCACGCCCTCTTGCCCCACAGCCCGTACCGCCTGACCCCCGACGGGCAGGTCTACCACTGGCGCGAACGGCCGGGCGTGGGCCCGGAAGGCCGCTGGAGCGAGGACCCGGTCGTCGCACGCGACGCCTGGCGCCGCCACCTGCTGCAGTTGGCCTGCACCGACGCCCTGCTGGGGGAGCTGGTGGCGCAGCTGCGGCAGCAGGGGCTGTACGAGCGCTGCCTGCTGGTGGTCACCTCCGACCACGGCTGCGCCTTCCGGCCCGGCGACTTCAACCGCAAGGCCAGCGCGACCAACCTGGCCGACCTGATGGCCGTGCCCCTGCTGGTCAAGTACCCCCAGGGCGGTCCCCGCGGCATCGACCCCCGCCATGCCCAGCTGACGGACCTGCTGCCCACCATCGCCGGCGTGCTGGGCGCCAACCCCGGCTGGACCTTCGACGGGCGATCCCTGCTGGACCACACGGTCCCCGACCGCACGGTGCTGGACTTCCTGGACCAGGACGCCCGCGAGCATCGGCGGGTGCCGGTGGCCGAGCTGGCCCGGCGCGAGCAGTCGCTGCAGGCCAAGCACGCAGCCTTCGGCGACCCGGGGGAACCCTGGGACCTGGTGCGCGCCGGCCCGGCCGGCGACCTGGTGGGCCGGCCCCTGGCGGCGCTGGACGTGCTGCCCGGCCGCGGGCACGCGACCCTCGACCAGCGGGCCGAGGTGCTGCAGGTGGACACCACGGGCGTCTACCTGCCCGCCGAGTTGTCGGGAACCTGCCGGGTGGGCGCCGCCGTGCCGGGCCCCCTGCTGGCCGTGGCCGTCGAGGGGGTGGTGGCCGGCGTCGGTCGCGTGCGTCGCCCCGAGCCGGCGCAGCCGGACCGGCGCTGGCGCATCCTGCTCGACCCCCGCCACTTCCGCCAGGGCGCCAACACCGTCGAGCTCCTGCAGGTCGTGGGCGAGGGCCCGGCCCGGCGGTTGCGGGTGCTGGGCCGCTGGGCCCGCTCGGCGCTGGGGCAGGACCTGGGCGCCCGCCCCCTGGTCCACGTTCCCGAGAGCGGCTTCCACGCCCCCGAGAGCTGGGACGGCACGCCCTTCCGCTGGACCGACGGGCGCGCCACGCTGCTGGTGCCGCTGGCGGCGGACGAGCGCCCGCGCCGGCTGGTCTGCGACCTGGTCGCCACCGGCCCGGCCGGTACGGATTTGACGATCCGGGTCGGCGGGGCGACTATCCTCAGGCAGAAGGTCGGGCCGGGCCCCTGGGAGACGACGGTGCCCCTGCCGGACCTGCCGACCGGGAACGGGGACCTGCTCGTCGAGATCGAGAGCGGCGTGTTCGACCCCGGCCCCACCGACGGCCGTGTCCTGGGCGTCGGCCTGGCGCGCATCGTGCTGGAAGATCGGGGTCAGCGCGCGCCCTGACCGCCGCCCCGCGGATTTCGGGGACGCCCGCGCCGTTTGCGGGTACAATGCCGTTTCCCGCTGGACGAAGGCTCCGGCGCGCTCCCGCGGCGCGCAGAACGAAGGATCGAACCATGATGCAGAAGGATCTTCCCGGCCCGGGCCCGGGGGCGCGCCCGCGCCCGAACCCCGCGTTCCGGATTACCGGGCCGGTCGCCGTGGCGGCGGCCCTGGCCCTGGCCCTGCTGGCGACGGCCCTCGGCGGCGCCCGGGCGGCCCCCGCCGTGCTGGAAGGCGATTTCGCCAGCGCCATCGTCATCGACGCCGAGACGGGCATGACCCTGGTGGCGGTCAACGAGCGCGCCAAGCGCCAGCCCGCCTCGATGGTCAAGATGATGACCGAGCTGATCGTGCTCGAGCGCCTGCAGAAGGGCGACCTGAGCATGGCCGAGCCGGTCCGGGTCTCGGCCTTGGCCAGCAGGATGGGCGGCTCCCAGGTCTACCTGGCCCATAACGAGGAATTCCCGCTGGAGGAGCTGCTCCACGCCCTGGCCATCCACTCGGCCAACGATGCGGCCCAGGCCCTGGCCGAGCACGTGGCCGGCAGCAGCGACGCCTTCATCGACCTGATGAACCTGCGGGCCACGGAGCTGGGCATGACCGACACCGTCTTCCGGACCGTGCACGGCCTGCCCCCGGCCTCGAAGCAGGAGCCGGACCTCACCAGCGCCCGGGACATGGCGATTCTCGGCCGCGAGCTGATCCGCCACCCGGAGGCCCTCGAGTGGGCCTCGACCGCGACCATGCCCTTCCGCGACGGCAAGTTCACCCTGTACAACCCCAACAAGCTGGTGGGCAAGTACCGGGGCCTGGACGGCATCAAGACCGGCTACACCGTGCCCGCCGGGTTCTGCGTCACCGCCTCGGCGGTGCAGATGGGCAAGCGCCTCATCTCGGTGGTGATGGGCTGCCCCAGCGACAAGGTCCGCGCCAACGAGACCACGCGGCTGCTCACCTACGGCTTCAACCTCTTCATCCAGGTGCCGGTGCTGGCGGGCGACGGCCAGCCCCTCGACGCGCTGGTGGCCGTCAAGGGGGGCAAGGTCAAGGAAGCGCCCGTAGCAGCCGGGGCCGAGCTGGTGGTCAGCGTGCCCCGCGACCGCACCGGCGACGTGGTGGTCGAGTACCGCCTGCAGGACGATGCCGCCGCCCCCCTGACCGCCGGCACGGAGGTGGGCCACGCGGTGGCCCTGCTGGACGGCATCGAGCTGGGGCGCGTGCCGGTGGTCCTGGCCCAGGACGTGGTCAAGGGCAACTGGCTGGACCGCCTGTTCCGCTGAGCCGCGCCGCGCCGGCCGCGGGCGCCGGGGCTGACAAGGCGGCGTGCGCCGTGTATCATCGGGGCGTGGCCGATCCCGGACATCCCCGACGGAAGGGCGGGCGCGCCATGACCCTTGCACTGCGCCGGGCCCGGACCGGCGGCCGCCGGTCCACCC
>JBHEPC010000201.1:0-2753 GCA_046260475.1 Candidatus Krumholzibacteriia bacterium
CGGCGTTGCCGGTGGTCCAGGCCACCTGCTCCGGCAGGGCGAAGCGGTAGGGCTCGCCCGCCGCGGCGAGCTGCTCGTCCTCCACCGCCAGGGCCGAGCGGTCCGGCAGGGGCAGCAGCAGCGGCCGCGGCAGGGTGCCGGAGACTGCGGGCAGGACGTCGTGCTCGGGCACGACGGCGGCGGCGACGGCCGCCAGGATGGAAACGCTGGCCAGGATGGCCAGGAGGGTCAGGACGATGGGGGCTCGGCGCATGTTCTGCCTCGCGGTGACGGGGGTGCGCTGGGCGGGGGCTCCGGGTCGGCCACGGCCTCGACGGCATTGTAGGCGATGGTCCAGCCCAGGATCACCTGGGAAAGGTAGTGCTTGCGGTCGTTCAGGCGCGACCAGCCCGTCAGCCACGAGGCGCCGCGGGCCAGCGGGGGCAGGAACCGTCCCGGCGCCCGGCGCGCCAGGGTCAACAGGGGCACCGCGGCGATGAAGGCGTGGCCGCTGGCGGCGTTGGCCGCCGCCAGGGGCCGCCAGCGGGGGTCGGCGTCGTCGGAGGAAGGGCGGTTCGCCCCCAGGCCCCGCTGCAGGGTCCACAAGGTGGGCAGGCCCACGACCATCGCCTCGAAGTTGCGGCGTCCCCAGCGGCTGAGCGGGCTGCTGCGCACCCAGGCATCGACGGCGGCGACGGCCAGCCAGTTCAGGAACCAGATGCGCTCGCCCCAGGGCTTGACCGCCGCGGCCAGGCGGTCGCTGGCGGGGCCGCGCACCCGGCCGGCGTGCCAGGACTCGAGTGCCTCGTCGGCGCCGCTGTAGGCCAGCACCGCGGCGGCGCCCAGGGCGGCCCCCAGGCGCAGGAAGGTGCGCCGGGTGGCGTAATTGCGGCGCCAGTGGCGGCCCGTGCCCCGCAGCAGGGGCGCCCGGGCGCCGCGTCGGCGCACGATGCCCGGCCCCACCAGCAGGGCCGCGATGATGAACAATCCGATGACGATCCACACGGTGGGCTGCCGCTCCCTTCGCCGCCGCCTCAGCCGGCCATGAGTTCATCGACCACGTGGCGGGCCAGGGCCATGGACGCGGTCAGACCCGGCGAGTCGATGCCCACCAGGCTGACCAACCCGGCCTGGTCGCCCTCGCCCCGGTGGGCCACGAAGTCCCGGAAGGCATCGGCGGCCAGCTTCGGGCGCATGCCGCTCTGGTCCGGGGTCAAGTCGTCGCGCTCCAGCCAGGGCAGGAACCGCACGGCGCCCTGGAAGAAAGCGTCGGCCAAGCCGGGGTCGACGGACCAGGCGATGGCCGCCGGGTCGCTGCCGGCCGGCAGCGGCGCCGCGAAGTCCGGGCCCAGGCGCAGGCCGCCGGCCAGGTCCAGGCACAGGTGGGCGCCCAGGGTCGAATCGTCCGCCGGAGGCACCGGGTAGACCAGGCGACCCACCCGCCCCTCGTGCCGCGGCGCGATGCGGAAGTAGCTGCCGCGCACCAGCACCTGCCGCCAGCCGCGGGCGTCGGTATCGACGCCGGCCAGGGCCGCCACCTTGTCGGCGAAGAGGCCGGCCGCGTTGACCACCACGGCGCTGGTGTGGGACCAGCCCTCGCGGCGGGGGCCGCCGGCCACGGTCACGCGCCAGCCGCCCTCGACCCGCGCCAGGCCTTCGACCCGGGCGCCGGTCAGGACCTGGGCCCCGTGCCCGGAAGCCCGGCGGGCCAGGGCGCGGGCCAGGCCCTCGGCGTCGCAGACGGCGGTGCGCGGGGACAGCAGGGCGGCCGTTGCCCGCACCTGGGGCTCGAGGCGGCGCACCTGCGGGGCGGCCAGCAGCTGCAGTTCCTCCACGCCGTTGGCCAGGCCCAGGGCCAGCAGGCGTTCCAGCTCCGGGAGCTCGTCCGGCTCGACCGCCACGATCAGCTTGCCGCACTCCCGCCAGCCCAGGCCGGCGGTGACGGCAAAGTCCCGCAGCAGGCGTCTGCCCTCGACGCAGAACCTCGCCTTCAGGGAGCCGGTGGGGTAGTACATGCCGCCGTGGGCCACCTCGCTGTTGCGGGAGGTGGTGCCCCGGGCCAGGGCCTCCTCCTGCTCCAGCAGCACCACCGCGCGGCCGGCGCGGGCCGCCGCGTCGGCGACGGCGCAGCCGACAATCCCTCCGCCGACGATGGTGACCGCGACGTCGGGCACGGTCACCGCCGGCGCTCGAGCCAGGTGGCGTAGTCCGTCCACTCGTAGTCCCGGGCGACGATGAACTCCAGCAGCGGCAGCAGGTTCTCGGCCGGCGTGAACCCGTCCAGACGGGTCAGGCGGCGGCCGCCGGATTCCAGGAACCACAGGGTGGGCAGGCCCTCGACCGCGAACTTGCGGGCCAGGGCCGGCAGCTTCTCGATGTCCACCTCGGCCATGGCGAAGTGCTCGTTCAGGTAGCGGATCACCCGCGGGTCGCGGTAGGTCTCCCGGTGCATCTGCTTGCACCCGCCGCTCCAGGGGGCGGTGAAGTGGATCAGCAGGGGTTTCTGGTCGGCCGCGGCCCGGTCCTGGGCCTGGCGGAGGGTTTCCCAGCGCACGCGGCGGGTGTCCGGGGTCGGCTCCTCCTGCTGGGCGGACGCCGGCCGGACGGAGCCGGGAACAGCGCCCAGGGCCAGGACCAGGACCGGACCGAGGCAGGGCAGCAAGCGGGGCAGCATCGTCATGGCGCCTCCGTGGTTTCGCCCGCCGGGGGCCAGGGCCAAGCCTGGTCCGGCGGCGCGATGAGGGTGAGCGGCGCGCCGCCCACCGGGTGCTCCA
>JBHEPC010000204.1:0-7269 GCA_046260475.1 Candidatus Krumholzibacteriia bacterium
CCATCTTCCTGGACGAGATCGGCGAGATGGGCATCCTGCTGCAGAGCCGCCTGCTGCGGGTCCTGGAGAACCGCCGCTTCCGCCGGGTCGGCGGCAAGGACGACCACGAGGTGAAGGCCCGCATCGTGGCCGCCACCAACCGCCGCCTGGCCGAGGCCATCGAGCAGGGCGCGTTCCGCAACGACCTCTACTACCGGCTGCAGGTGGTGGAGATCGACGTGCCGCCCCTGCGCGAGCGCCCGGAGGACCTGCGGGTGCTCATCGACGCCTTCGTGCGCGAGTTCAACGCCCAGATGGGGCTGCAGACCGAGCCGGTGGGGGACGAGCTGCTGGAGACGCTGCAGAAGTACCCCTGGCCGGGCAACGTGCGCGAGCTGCGCAACGTGCTCAAGCGGATCATGATCCTCGAGGAGCCGACGCGCCTGGACGCGGGCCACTTCCCCGACCACGTCCTGGCCGGGCGCAACCCCCGCGGAGCCTCGGCCCACGCGGCCCTGGGCCAGGCCACCGGCCTGATGCCCCTGGCCGAGGTGGAGCGCCTGCAGATCCTCTACACCCTCGAGAAGACCGAGAACAACAAGTCCAAGGCCGCGCGCCTGCTGGGGATCAGCCGGCAGACCCTGCGCGAGAAGCTGCGCCTGTACGAGCAGGCCGGCGGCGGTGACGACCTGGAGGCCGACGAGGCCGAAGGCTAGGCCCGGGCGCTGAGCCCGGACCCACGGCGGGGCGCCCCCGGGCGTCCCGTTCCCGTGGGTGCCAGCTGGTCGATTCCTGGACAGCGGCCGCCCCGTGCCCGGCCGCCGGCAGGATCTGCCGCCGCGGCGCCGCCGCCGCGCCGCGTTGCCCTCGACCCTGCTAACCCCAAGGAAATGAACCTGGAAACGCGCTGCGGAGCCCTTCCGCCGGGCGCTTCGGCGTTCCCTGCGGTCCAGGCCCCCGGGCGGGCGCTGCGGGTACGGTCCTTGCGGTCGCCGGTGGCAGCGGACAGAACTGCCACCCAGCGGAAATTCCGCGCGGGGCACCCCGAGGGGACACCGGACCATGGACCTGCGCCACGCCACCGACCACCGCCCGCGCACCGGCTTCGTGCCGGCCGCCGTGCTCGCCGCCCTGGCCCTGCTGGCGGCCGCTGGCGGGGGCGCCCACGCCGGGCTGGACACCGCCGGCGGCGACGGCTACCGCATCTGGCTGCACTCCCTCGAACGCACCGTGGCCGGCCGCGAGGCCGACGGCAGGCACGAGAGCCCGATCCTCTTCCCCTTCGACACCCCGTCCTGGCAGGGAGCGGCCGGTGTGCCCGCCTTCCGCCACCTGGCCATCAGCAAGGCCGTGTCCGAGCTGGAGGAGATCTGGCAGGACCGGGCCGCGGGCCAGGGGCCGCCCACGCTGGTGGCCCTCGCCAACGCCCGCAACTACCTGCACCTGAGCGAGTACGACAGCGCCCTGGTCTGGTATGCCGCCGCTGCGGCGAAGGACACCGCTGGGCGCTTCGCCGAGGACATCGCCCGGGAGACCCTGGCCGCCGCCGTGGCGGCGGGCGACTCCCTGGCCGCGGCCCGCGCCGTGACCAACACCCTGGGCCTGAGTGGCCTGGACGGCCGGGACGGCGAGGTCGTGCTGGCCTACCGCTGGCTGCTGGTCAACCGGGACGCCCGCGCGGTGGACCACCTGATCGCCAAGGTGGCCGCAGCCGACAGCGCCCTCGACGGGCGCGTGCGCTACTGGCACGCCTACGCCCTGTCCTGGCGCGGCAGGCATGGCGAGAGCCTGGCCCACCTGGTGCGCCTGGTGGGGGACGGCGGCCTGAGCCAGGGTCTGGACGAGGACGAGCGGGCCTGGGTCCTGACGGCCATCCCCGACCTGATGCACCTGGAGGGGGACGAGGACGGCGCCCGCTGGCTCTACCGGCTGCTGGCCGGTTCCAGCCTGCCCCGGCTGCAGCTGTGGGCCGTGTACCAGATCGCCGGCCTGGACCTGGCCGCCGCCCGCTACGGCGAGGCGGCCGCCGCCTACGAGAGCATCTGCTCCGGTCCCCGACTGGGGACCTGGCAGGACCAGGCCTGCGCCCTGAAGGACGTGGCCCGGCAACTGGAACGCATCCGCGCGGAGGGCGAGAGCTATGGCACCGCTGCCTTCTTCGACCGCTGAGCGCGGCCGCGACGAGGGCCGGCTGCTGGAGCGGCTGCTGGGCCTCTACGCGGAGGAGCACGAGGTCTACGGCCGCGTGCTGGAACTCTCGCGCCAGCAGGGGCGGATCGTGCGCACCGGCGGGCACCTGGCCGAGGTGCGGCGGGTCCTGGAGCAGAAGAAGGCCTGCCTGGACCTGGTGGCGCGGCTGGAGCTGACCGAACGGGGCAGCAAGGCCGCCTGGGAGCAGGGCCGCCGGTCCTGGTCCCCCGCGGGCCAGGCCCGGCTGCACGCGGCCTTGTGCGGCGTGACCGCCCTGATCGAAGACATCCTCGCCTGCGAGGAAGAGAACGACCTGGAGATGATCGCCCGGACGCAGGTGGTGTGATGCCTCAGCTGACCATGGAAAAGGCGTTGCAGGACAGGAGGAACGGCCCCCAGGGACGGCTCCTGCGGGGGTACCTGCACAAGACCAGCAACAGCCTGTGCGGGATCAAGGGCTACGCCAGCCTCATCGCCGACGAGACCGACCTCGAGACGGGGGCCGGGCGCTGGGCCCGGCGCATCATCAGCGAGGTGGAGCGGCTGGAGGCGATCTTCCGCTCGGTGGGCGACCTGACGGCGCCGGCCGTGCCCCGGGACTGGGCCACCGGCCTGGTCGAGGTGGTGGGCGAGGCCGTGGCCGAGACGGCGGCGGCCCGGCCGCTCCTGCGCCTGGAGGCGGGCCCCATGCCGGATGCGGACCTGCTGCTGCCGGCGGCGGACCTCAAGCTCGTGCTCCGGGAACTGCTGGCCAATGCGGCCGAGGGCCGGGACGGCCGGGCCGGGGCGACGCGGGCGACGGTGACGGCGGCGTACCAGCCCACCGGCCGCGTGGCGCTGACCGTGCGGGACGACGGCCCGGGCATGACCCCGGAGTTGGCCGCCCAGGCGGCCGATCCTTTCGTGACGACCAAGGACGGGCACGCCGGCATCGGCCTGACCCGCGTCGAGACCCTGATGGACATGCACGGCCTGGCCTGGCACCTGGGCAGCGCCCCGGGCCAGGGCACCGGCGTCACCCTCGAGGTGGCCGCGGCGGCGGGGCAGAGCCCCGACTGAACGGGCCGCGGCCCGGGAAAGGTTCATGATGGCGACCAAGCGCAGCATCCTGGTGGTGAACGACGAGCAGACCATGCGGGACTTCCTGGAGGCCAGCCTCGGGCCCCGCTACCAGGTGGCGACCGCCGCCGACGTCACCGCGGCCCTGGCCCTGCTGAAGGCCGGCCGCTACGACGCCGTGCTCTCGGACGTCCAGATGCCCGGCCGCGGCGGGCTGGACCTGCTGGCGGACGTGAAGGACGGCCTGGGTTACGCACCGGTCGTCATCATGATGACGGCTTTCGGAACCATCGAGCAGGCGGTCGAGGCGACCCGCCACGGGGCCTTCGACTACCTGACCAAGCCCTTCGGCCTGGACCAGCTGGAACACGTGCTGCGGCGGGCCTGGGAGTTCCAGACCCTGCGCCGCGAGAACCAGACCCTGCGCCGCAACGTGGCCGTGCGCTCGCGCAAGCACGGGCTGCTGGGCAACAACCCGGCCATGGCCGCGCTGCGGGAGAAGATCGCCATGGTCGCCGATTCCCGGGGCACGGTGCTGCTGCAGGGCGAGAGCGGCACGGGCAAGGAGGTGGTGGCCCGGGCCATCCACGAGGAGGGTTCGCGCCGCGACGGCCCGTTCATCCGCCTGAACTGCGCGGCCATCCCCGAGACCCTGTTGGAGTCCGAGCTCTTCGGCTACGAGCGCGGGGCCTTCACCGGCGCGGTGCAGCGCAGCCAGGGCAAGTTCGAGCTCGCCGACGGCGGGACCCTGCTGCTGGACGAGATCAGCGAGATGCCGTTCGCCATGCAGGCCAAGCTGCTGCGGGTGCTGCAGGAGCGCGAGTTCATGCGCCTGGGCGCCAAGTACGCCACCAAGACCGACGTGCGCATCATCGCCACCACGAACCGGAACCTGCGGGAGGAGATCCAGGCCCGCCGCTTCCGCGAGGACCTGTACTTCCGGCTGAACGTGATCCCCCTGCGCATCACGCCCCTGCGCGAGCGCAAGGATGACATCCCCCTGCTGGCGAACCACTTCTGCCAGAACTTCTGCGCCGAGAACGGCAAGCCGCTGATGGCGTTCTCCGAGCGGGCGATGCGCGGCATGATGGCCCTGGACTGGCCCGGCAACGTACGCCAGCTCCAGAACGTGATCGAGCGGGCCGTGATCATGAGCGCGGGCGACCGCCTGGAGGAGGAGTTCCTCGGGCTGGGCGAGGAGATGAACGGGTCGTCCCGGAGCGGCGAACTGGACGCCGACATGACCCTCAAGGACATGGAACGCGAACTGATCCTGCGCAAGCTGGAGCACACCCGCGGCAACCGCACCCAGGCGGCCGTGGAGCTGGGCATCAGCGTGCGCACCCTGCGCAACAAGCTGCACCTCTACGCCGACCAGGGCGTGGCGATCCCGGGGTAGGACCATGATCAGGACCGGAATGTTCGAGCACAAGCACCTGTCGAACCTCAAGGCGGCCGTCGACGCCTACGCGCGCCGGCACGAGGTGACGGCCCAGAACGTCGCCAACGTCGAGACCGCGGGCTACCGCGCGCGGCGCCTGAAGTTCGAGGAGCTGCTGGCCGGCCGGGGCCCCTCCATCGAGGGCTACCGCACCGACCCCGACCACTTCGCCATCGGCCGCCGGGGCGCGGACCAGGTGCAGCCGGAGGCCGCGCGCCGGGACACCGGCTACGACAACGGCACCAACGACGTGAACATCGACCAGGAGATGGCGGAGCTGGCCACCAACGACCTCAGCTACCGCCTGGCCACACGTCTGCTGAGCGGCAGCTACAGCCGCATGCAGACGGCGATCACCGGGCGCGTCCGCTGACGCGGCGGGCCCCGGCGAGGGAGTGAACCATGGGTGACGGACTCTTCTCCTCCATCAGGATCTCGGCCACCGGCCTGAGCGGCCAGCGCACGAAGATGGACGTGGTGGCGCAGAACCTGGCCAACGCCGAGACCACGCGCACCGAGGACGGGACGCCGTACCGGCGCCAGCGCGCGGTCTTCGAGCAGGTCCTGGGCAGCAAGCTGGCGGACCACGAGAGCCGCCTGCGTCAGGCCACCGAGGGGCGCCTGGCGCGCACCAACCCGGTGCACATGGACGGCACCCTGTCCGCGGGCCAGAACCCGCCCCGGGGCGTGGAAGCCCAGGTGGCGGTGGCCGAGGACGCCTCCGAATTCCGCGTGGTCTACGACCCGGGCCACCCGGACGCGGACGAGGCGGGCTACCTGCTGCTGCCGAACGTGAACCCCATCACCGAGATGGTCGACATGATCACCGCCAGCCGGGCCTACGAGGCCAACATCACCGCGGTGCAGGCGGCCAAGGACATGTTCAACGACGCGCTGAAGATCTAGGCGCCGGCACGGCGGCGGGAAGGAACCGGACATGGCCATCGGCGGCATCAGATCCCTCGGCTCGATCGACCCGCGCGCGGCGTACGGCGTCGAGCGCACGGCGGCCGAGACCAAGCCCTCCTTCGCCGACCAGCTGGCGAAGGCGGTCGACCAGGTGCAGGACCTCTCGACCCGCAGCCGCGACCTGGTCGACGGCATGGTGGCCGGGCGGACGACCGAGGTCCACGACGTGATGATCGCGGCCAAGGAGTCCCAGCTGGCCTTCGAGTTGCTTGTGGAGGTCCGCAACAAGCTCCTGGAGGCGTACCAGGAACTCATGCGGATGCAGGTCTAGCGACACCCGGAAGGATCTGAGGTAGCGACGTGGACGGACTGAGGCACATCATCGACACGGCCCGCAAGCGCCTGGGGGCGCTCTCCTTCAACCAGAAGGTCCTGCTGGGCGCCGTCGCCACCGCCAGCGTGATCAGCGTGGCGGTCTTCTCCCTGTGGCTGCAGCAGGAGGAGATGGCGGTCCTTTTCACGGGTCTGAGCCCGGAGGACGCCGCCGCGGCCCTGGAGGAGCTGGCCAAGCAGGACGTTGCGAGCGAGCTGGCCAACGGCGGCTCGACCATCCTGGTGCCCACCGGCCTGAAGGACCGGCTGCGCCTGGAGCTGACCACCAAGGGCATCCCGTCCAGCGGCACCGTCGGCTTCGAGATCTTCGACGGCAAGCAGTACGGCCTGACCGAGTTCCTGCAGAACGTCAACTTCAAGCGGGCCCTCGAGGGGGAACTGGTCAAATCCATTGAGACCCTGCAAGGAATCCAGTCGGCGCGGGTGCACCTGGTGCTGCCCAAGCCCACCATCTTCCAGCGCGAGGCCTCCCAGGCCACCGCGAGCGTGGTGCTGCGCCTGGGCCGGCAGGCCCGCCTGGCCGAGTCCCAGATCGCCGGCATCCAGAGCCTGGTCGCCGGCAGCGTCGAGAACCTCGAGACGGCCAACGTCACGGTGGTCGACCAGCAGGGCAAGGTCCTGAGCGCCGCGTCGCGCGACGACGACCTGGGCCGCAGCGAGGACCAGCTGGCCCTGCGCAAGGAGGTCGAGGGCCACCTGGCCGGGAAGGCCACCAGCATGCTGGACCGCGTGCTGGGCCCGGGCCGCTCCATCGTGCGCGTGGACGCCACCTTGAACTTCGAGAAGATCGACCGCGAACGCGAGATCTACGACCCGACGACCGCGGTGGTGCGCAGCGAGGCCCGCACCGAGTCCAGCACCCCCGAGGACGGCACCCGCGAGGAGTCGGAGACCAACTACGAGATCAACCGCACCGTCGAGCGGATCGTCGGCCAGACCGGCGGCATCAGCACCCTCTCGGTGGCGGTGTTCGTGGACGGGCACTACGCGCCGGCCGCCGACGGCGGCGAGCCCGTCTACCAGCCCCTGGCCGAGGACGAGCTGGGCCAGCTGCAGCGCATCGTGCAGACCGCCGTCGGCCTGAACTCGGTGCGCGGCGACCAGATCGAGGTCGTCAACATGCAGTTCCGCCCGCAGGACGAGTTCGGGCCGGCCGGCGCCCCCGCGGGCGACTGGATCGGCCTGGTGACCGAGCACGGCGGCCGGGTGCTGCTGGTGATCGTGATGGCCGCGGTGGTGCTGGCCCTGCGCCGCAACGTCACGCGCCTGCTGGGCGAGGCCTTCGGCACGGCCCCCGC
>JBHEPC010000214.1:0-4939 GCA_046260475.1 Candidatus Krumholzibacteriia bacterium
CGCCACGCCGTCCAGCCGGTCGCCGCCGACCCCGATGCCGCCGGCGAAGAGGCCGCGCAGGTCATCGCCCCCGACACCGATCCCGCCCACGGCCACGCCTTCGATCCGGCCGCCGCCGACGCCGATGCCCCCGAGGGCCAGCCCCTGCAGCACGCCGCCTTCGTGGCCCACCAGGGCGAGCGTCGCCCCGCGGTAGACCGCGGCGTCGTTGTCCTGAGGGGTCCACAGGGCCAGCAGCAGGCCGTCCAGGCGCGCGATGCCGCGCTCCTGCAGGTTCAGGCGGACGCCGGTGAACTCCGGCAGGTTCCCCCAGCCGAGGCCGGCGCGGCCGGTGGGCAGGCCCAGGCCCCCGGCGGCGGCGGGTCGGGCCGGCGCCAGAAGCAGCAGCAGGAGCAGGCAGAGGAGGATGGCGGGCGTGCGGCGGTTGGCAAGCGGCATGACGGCCTCCGGTGGCGGGGGCGCAAAGACGGGTGGACGCTCCGCCACCAGGGACGGACGGCGACGCCGCAGGTTACCGGACGCGAACGGGCGGACCGGCTGCCCGGTACGGCGGCGTCGCCGAAGGTACACCGTCGGCGGGCCAGGGCTCAACGTCCGCGGTCCGGGCGCCACGCGTGGGCGGTCGGCTGGACACCGGCCCGGGGGGCGCTTACCTTCGGCCCATGAAGATCGCGTTCATTGGCACCCACGGCGTGGGCAAGACGACCCTCTGCTACGAGCTGGCCGCGGCGCTCAAGCGCCTGGACCTGGGCGTGGACCTGGTCAAGGAGGTGGCCCGGGGCTGCCCCCTGCCCATCAACCGCGAGACCACCGACGCGGCCCAGAACTGGATCCTCCACACCCAGGTGGCGCGGGAGATCGAGCTGGCCGCGGCCTACGACGTGATCGTGTGCGACCGGGCGGTGCTGGACAACTACGCCTACATGGTGCACGCGGCGGGACGGCGGCCGGAGTTGGAGCCCTTCATCCGCCACTGGATGGCCACCTACTCCCTGCTGGTGAAGGTGCCGGTGGTCGCCCCCCCGGCCTTCGACGGGACCCGGGACACGTCCGTGGAGTTCCAGGCGGGCATCGACAGGATCATCGACCAGTTGCTGCAGGAGCTGGCGTTGCCGCGCCTGGAGCTGCCGGCCGCCGGCCGCGACGGCTGGATGGCCCTGGTCCTGCAGGCGCTTGAGCTGCCGGCCACGCCGCCCCAGCTGGACCTGTTCGGTCCGGTGAAAAACGAGAAAAATTATCCCCTTGACGAAACTAAAGGAAACACTTAAGTTGCCGATAAGGGGATTCTGAAGACATCCGGGAACAAATCCGCCGCCACCGCGTAGCAACGGCCACCCGCCGGGCACCCGCGCCGCGGCACCGATCATGCAGGGTCCCCCGTCGCCCGACCGGCCGGGACCCGGGATACCAGGAGAGCGAACAGACGTGACCGACGGCACCCTCCGCGTGATGACGTTCAACCTGCTGACGTCCACCAAGAAGCGGCGGTCCCACCCCTGGCGGCTGCGTCGACGCAACGTGGCCCGCCTGATCCGCCAGGCCCGCCCCGACGTGATCGGCACCCAGGAGGCCAACCGGCAGCAGCTGCTGGACCTGGCCGCCCTGCTGCCGGAGTACGAGTTCATCGGCGAGGGCAACCTCGGCCGCCGGCTGGCCGACAGCGAGCGCAGCTGGTACTGCGCCGTGTTCTACCGCCGGGACCGGGTGCGGCCCATCGACCCGGACCTGCCCAACGAGGCCTACTGGCTGTCGCCGACGCCCGACGTCCCGGCCTCCCAGTACACCCTGGGCTCGCGGCCGCGGCTGGTGACCTGGACCACCTTCGAGACCGTGGCCACCGGGCGGACCTTCGTCTTCGGCACCACCCACCTGGAGGCCCTCAACAGCTGGCACCGCCGGCGCAGCGCCCGGCAGCTGCGCGAGCAGGTCAGCCGCAAGGTGGCCGCGCTGGGTGCGGACGTGCCCGTGTTCCTGACCGGCGACTTCAACGCCGTGTCCACCTCGCCGGAGATCCAGGCCATGAGCGTGCGCGACGGCGATCTCGAGCCCCTGCACGACGCCTGGGCGTTCGCGGGGGGCGACGAGACGATGGGCGCCACCTTCCGGGGCCTGGGCCTGCGCGACCGGGTGGGGCACCGCCTGCTGGGTTCGCGGCGCATCGACTACGTGTTCTTCCGGGGCCGCCTGGGCGTGCGCGATGTCCGCCGCCTCGATTTCCGCGGTCTGGACCACCGCGAGGCCGCCGTGCCGTCGGACCACTACCCGGTGCTGGCCGAATTCGAGCTTGCGGTCTGACCGCCCCGGACGCCATCCTTGACACCGTGAGCACGACACCGGCCGGGCCCCGCAAGGGCCCGGCCGCCGTTGACGGACCGCCTGCCGGGAGCTTCCCCCATGAACGTGCACCCGTCCGCTGACGACCTGCAGACCGCGGCCGACGCGGCCCTGCGGCTGTTTCCCCAGCCGGTGGCCGTGGTGGGGGCCGCCCGCGGCGGCGAGCTGGGCGGCCCGACCGCGGCCTGGGTCACGCGGGTCTCCATGGCGCCGCCCCTGGTGCTGGTGTCCATCGGCCACGCGCGCCGCACCTTCGACCTGCTGGAGGACGCGGCCGAGTTCACGGTCTCGCTGCTGGCCGACGGCCAGGTGGCCGAGGCGCGGCTCTTCGGGCTGCACTCGCGCCGCGAGCGGGACAAGTGGGCGGAGACGCCCCACGTGCTGCTGGGGCGCGGCGTGCCCGCCTTGGCCCGCTGCGCGGCCCGGCTGCTGTGCGCGCTGGAGGGCCGCTTCACCACCGGCGACCACGACTGCCTGGTGGGCCGGGTGGTCGAGGCCGAGGTGGTGCAGGGTGGGCCGGCCCTGCCCCTGCGGGGGGCCGACTACGCGCCCGACCGGGCCGCGGACGCCGGCTGAGGCGCCGCCGCCGGCCCGCTTGCGCATCCTCCGGCTTCTGGTAAGATGTGAATCCCACCGGTTCGCGCGGGTGCCCGTCCGCGGGGCCGGACCCACGGCAACAGCGAGAGGGGCCGATGCATGGACCACGCCAAGAGCCATCCCGCCAGCAGCCTCCTGCCCCCCGAGATCCTGACCCTGCCCCGCGTGGAGATGCCCATCGCGGGCGCCACCGGCTACAGCCTCAGCGACGGCGAGAAGCAGCTCGTCTTCTTCCTCTTCGACGAGGGTGTCAGCTTCCCCGACCACGCCCACTGCGAGCAGCGGGGCATGGTGGTCGCCGGCGAGATGCTGATGGAGATCGAGGGGGAGACGAACCTCTACCAGCCGGGGGACTTCTACGTCGTGCCGCAGGGCGTGAGCCACCGCACGACCTTCTCCCGGCCGACCTTCCTGATCGACCTCTCGGACGCGCCGGACCGGTTCAAGGCGACCGCCTGACCCGTCACGGCCCGAGCAGGACCTCGAACCGCGCCTCGGGCATCACCAGCGCCGCCGCCGCCTCCTGCACCTGGGTCGGGGTGCAGGAGGCGATCGCCGCCACCACCTGTTCCAGGTCGTCGGTGGGCCGGCCGTAGGCCCGCGCGCGGGCGGCCCGGGCGGTGCGCGCGGCGTTGCCCTGGGTGCCGATCAGCAGGGAGCCCAGCAGCTGGGTCCGGGCCCGGGCGAACTCGGCCGCGGGCACCGGTTCGTCCCGCAGCGCCCCGATCTGTTGCACGAGCAGCTCGCCGGCCTGTTGGGCCGTGTCCGGCGCGGTCAGCACATACCCCAGCAGCATTCCCTGGCCGAAGCCGGAGGTGCTCGCCAGGCCGGTGTTGTAGCACAGGGAACAGCGGTTGCGCAGCGCCTCGAACAGGCGGCCGCTCTGGCCGTTGAGCACCTCGCGCAGCAGCATCAGCGGCACCCGGCGGTCGTCGGCGTCGCGGGGGCCGGGCCAGCCCACCAGCAGGACCGCCTGGTTCTGGCGGCGCACGATGCGTTCGTGCACCACGCCGTCGGGCGCGCGCGCGGGGGCGAGCGCCGGCGCGGCGGCGGGGGCGCCCGCGGGCAGGCCCGCCAGCAGGTCGCCGATCCGCGCCAGGAAGCGGTCCTCGTCCAGGTCGCCCGACGCCACCACCTGCACCGCGCCGGCGGTCCAGGCCGCGGCGTGCCGGGCCAGGACGGCGGCCCGGTCCAGGCCGGGCAGGCTGGCCGCGGTGCCCTGCAGGGGGCGGCCGTAGGGGTGGTCGCCGTACATCAGCTCGCGCAGGCGCACGGCGGCGGCCTGGAAGGGGTTGTCCTGGATCGCCGCCAGCTGCTCCAGGGCCAGGCGGCGCTCCTGGTCGATCTCGTGGGCGGGGAAGTCGGGCTGCTGCACCACCAGGGCCAGCAGGTCCAGCGCCGGCTCCAGGCGGTCGGCCAGGGCGCTGAAGCTGAGGCCGCCGTAGTCCCGCAGGCTCAGGGGCGAGACCACCGCGCCGCCGCCTTCGAGGGCGGCGTGCAGGGTGGCGGCGTCGCGGCCGCCGGCCCCCTTGACCTGCACCTGCTGGGCCAGGGCGGTCAGGCCGGCGTGGTCGGCCGTCTCGCCCGTGGCGCCGCCGGGCACGACCAGGGACATGCAGACCACCGGCACCGAGGGATCCCGGCGCAGCCACACGTCCACGCCCGGGGCCACGGCGTGGACCCGGAACGGCGCCGGGGCGGCGGCGCGGGCGGCGCGGGCCGTGACCGCCGGTGCGGGCCGGGCGGCCGTGGCCGGTGCGGGTTCGGCCGCGGCGGGCTCGCCCAGGTGCGGGGCCACGAGCGCCGCCAGCGCGGGCCCGTCGGCGGGAATGCCCAGGGCCGCGGCGTGCCGGGCCAGGACCGCGGCCCGGTCCAGGCCGGGCAGGCTGGCCGCGGTGCCCTGCAGGGGCCGGCCGTACGGGTGGTCGCCGTACATCAGCTCGCGCAGGCGCACGGCGGCGGCCTGGAAGGGGTTGTCCTGGATCGCCGCCAGCTGCTCCAGGGCCAG
>JBHEPC010000080.1:0-5011 GCA_046260475.1 Candidatus Krumholzibacteriia bacterium
GCCACGGACCACCCGGGACGTGGGGCAGGTCCAGCCAACCGCCGTGCCAGACCTCGGTGCGGCCGGTTTCCTCCCAGCGCACCGTCAGCGTGACCCTCTCCCGCTGCGCGAGCACCCGCTTGCTGTCCGTCGGCGGCAGCACCGCCAGCACCGGCAGCCGGTCCAGATCCACCAGGAAGCTGCGGGCCGTCTGGTGCGCCTGGGCCTCGTCCCGGCCCGGCGGCGGCAGCACCTGATCCCACTGGGTGCGCTCGTCGTGGCGGTGCTCGCGGTCGGCGCGGCGGAACTTGAGCACGGGGCCGGCCGCCGTGGCCACCTCCACCTCGTCCGCCAGCAGGGGGCGATCGGTGAACGCATACAGATGCAGCAGGTCGGCCGGCGGCGCCTCCAGGGAGGTCAGCGCCTGCCGGGGCAGCAGCATGGGGTTGCCGCGGCGCACGGCCGGGACCGTCGTCTCGTCCAGGGGCGGCCCGAAGCCCACCACCAGGCGGTCGGGCGAGCCGGTGGTCGGGTCGGGGTCCAGACCGGGGCCCTCGAGCACCACCGTCAGCCAGGGGGGGTCCAGCTCCCACTGGGCCAGGGCCGCGGCGGCCTGCTGCGGCGGCACGAAGCTCTTGACCTGCAGTTGGCCCGCGTCGTAGACCAACTGGGCCACCTTGCGCTCGTCCGCCAGCACCCACAGCCCCTCGTCGTCCCGGCGGCGGCGGTCGTCGTACAGGCGCTGCCAATCCTGGGCCACCGGCGGCAGCACGGCGGCATCGGCGGCGGGCACCCGCAGCCACCAGCGGCCGCCGTGGGTGGCCAGGACCTCGGTGCGGCGGCCGCGGGTGACGGTGATGCGCTCCAGGGAAGCCACCGGCACCGGGGGCAGGGCCGTGGCCAAACGCACCGTCTCGGGCAGCCGGACCAGGCGGTCGCGGGTCTCGGCCAGCACGGGGAAGCAGGCCGGACGCCCCGCCCCGCTGGCGTAGACGTTGCCGGTCACGGGGTTGGTGGCGCCCAGGGCCAGGCGCTCCTCGCCGCCGGGGCCGAACAGGGCCAAGCGCACGGCGCCCGGCCCGTTGAACTCGTAGCGGCGGTCCTCCGGCTCGGTGCCCGGCAGCAGGCGGCCGCCCTCGGCGGCGCCCAGGACCGCCAGCTGATGGGACAGGCGCAGCGGATCGACCCAGTCGTGGACCGCCCCCGAGAGGGTCCACAGGGAGTCCTCCAGGCGCTCGAACACGTAGGGGACGCCGCCGACCGTCAGGTGGAGGCGCTCGACCGTGGCCAGGTCCGTGGCCAGCAGCGGACCGCCGCCGGTCAGGTCGGTGCCGCGCCCGCCGGGCAGCAACCAGGCCGCCGCCCCCAGGGCCAGGACCGCGACCGCGAGGATCGCCACCAGGCGTGCCCGGCTCACGCCGCACCCCCGGCACGGCGGTGGCGCAGCATGACGCCCACGGCGAGGCTGCCCACCAGCAGGGGCCAGCCCAGCACCGAGCCCCAGCCCAGCACCTTCTTCTGCGTGGCGTCCAGCACCACGGGCTGGCTCAGCGGATCGCGCCCGCGCAGCTGGATCAGGGTCTCCTCCCGGGCCAGCCAGCCCAGGGCGTTCAGCAGCAGGTCCCGGTTGCCCCCCAGGTTCAGGTTGGTGTTGGAGAGGAACTCCGAGTTGCCGACGACCACCAGGCGGCCCGGGCGGCCGCCGTCCGGATCCAGGCGCACCTCCACGACCATGCCGAAGTCCAGGGGACCGGGCAAATCCACGCCCTGTTCGTAGCGGGCACGGCCGCCGAAGCGGGTGTCCGGGTCGCGCTCGGCCCAGGTCAGCTCGCTGCTGCGCAGGATCACCGCGCCGGCCACCAGGCTGTCCGGCGTGCCCACCAGGGCCAGGGGCTGCGCCAGGGGGAAGACCGTGGCCACCCCCTGCAGGGAGCGGGAGACCGCGTGGTCGCCGTAGCCGTCGCCCACCACCACGGTGCGCGCGCCCACGCCGAACTCGCTGGCCGCGCGATCCGCCGCCACGATCACGTCGCCGGTCGGCTCGATGCGCCAGCGCGCCAACCAGCGGCGCCAGCGGTCGGGGGTAGGCGGATCGAACAGGCCCAGGACGGCGCTGCCCCGGCGCAGGTGCTCCTCCAGCGCCGCCAGCTCCTGCTCGCCCGGCTCGGTGCGCGGGCCGGCGATCACCACCACGTCCGCGTCGGCGGGCACCCGGCCCGCCGCCGGCAGGTGCAGGGTGTCCAGTTCGTAGCCCTGCTCGTACAGCAGCTGGGCGTAGCTGGAGTAGCCGCCCAGGTCGTCGCTGTCGGGCAGGTGCTCGCCGTGGCCCAGCAGGTGCAGCACCCGGGTGCGGCGGCCCGAGACCAGGCGGTAGACGGCGTTGATCAGCCCGCTTTCCTGTGGCTGCAGGACGCTGGTCCAGTGCTCGCCCGCGGCCACGACGATGGTGCGGGAGACGTTCACGCCGTACTGGCGCACCAGCTCCAGCTCCTCCTCCGGATCGACCATGCGGTAGCGGAAGGCGCGGGTGTGCAGGGTGCAGGCCTGCAGCAGGGCCTCGGTCAGGTCGCGCGCCGGATCCAGCCGCTGGTAGAAGGCGGTGACCAGGACGTGGTCGGGCGCCTCGTCGCCCAGGGCGGCCAGCTGTCCGGGCAGCGACTCGAGGATCTGCACCGTCTGGGGCGCCAGGCTGTAGCGATCGTCCCTCGTCAGGTCGGCCACCGCCGGCAGGCGCAGGGCGGCCAGGTAGGCCACCAGGGCCAGGGCCACCACCAGCAGCACGGGCGCGGCCTGGCCCAGGCGCCGCCGGGACGATTGGCGGCGCCCCGCCAGCACCGCCGCCGCGGCCGCCAGGGGCACCGCGGTCATCGCCAGGAACCAGACGACGTCGCGGCTGTCGACGACGCCCCGGCTGAACTTCTCGAAGTGGTTCAGCAGGGAGAACTGGCGGCACAGCTCGCCGAAGGGCGCGGGCAGATAGCGCTCCAGCGCCCCCACCAGGAACAGCACGATGCCCACGACGAAGGTGGCGAAGTAGGCGAGGATCTGGTGCCCCACCAGGGTCGAGGCCAGCACGCCCCAGGCCGCCAGGCAGCCGGCGTACAGCAGCAGGCCCAGCCAGGCGGCCGCCAGCGGCCCCGGCTCCGGCTCGCCCAGCAGCCAGACGGCGCCGAAGTAGGCCCCCGAGCAGAGGATCAGCACCGCGGCCACCGCCAGCGCGGCCAGCCACTTGCCCAGCACCCAGACCGCGTCGGGCACCGGCCAGCTGGCGACCAGTTCCCAGCGGCCGGAGCGGTAGTCCGGCGCGAACAGGCGCATCGTGACCGCCGGCAGCAGCAGCAGCAGGAACAGGGTCATGTTCGAGACCATGGGCCGGAACAGGCTCTCGGCCAGGTTCAGGTAGTTGCCGCTGCGCGCCGACTGCATCGCCGTCAGGGACAGCTCGCTGTAGCCCAGCACGAAGAGGGTGAAGAAGAGACCCACCCCGACCAGGAAGCCCACCAGCACCACCGGGGCGACGGCCCCGTGGAAGAACGAGCCGATCTCGCGGCCCACGATGGCGCGCAGCTGCCTCATGGCCGCACCTCGAGGTCGTCGCCGTTGGTGTCGCCGTTGGTGTCGCCGTTGGTGTCGCCGCCGCCCGCGGCGTCGAGGCCGCGGCCGGCGCCGGTCAGGCGCAGGAACAGGTCCTCCAGGCTGGGCCCCTTGTCCTGCAATCCCTGCAGGCGCCCGCCCGAGGCCAGCACCGACTCCACCAGCCGCGGGCGGATCTCCACCGGGTTGCCGGCGATGAGCACCTCGGCCCCCAGGTCGGTGACGACGACCTCGTCCACGCCCATGACCTCGCGCAGGGCGTCGACCACCCCGTCGCGGTCGCCGTCCCAGGACAGCACGACGGTGTTGCGGGGCGAGGCGGGGGCGCCGCCATCCAGGCCCGCGGCCAGCTCCTCGGTGACCAGGCGGCCGCGGTCCAGGATCAGCACGCGCTCGCAGAGGGCGGCCACCTCGCCCAGGATGTGGCTGGAGAAGAGCACGGTGCGGCTGCCGCGGAAGGAGCGGATCAGCTCGCGGATCTCGACGATCTGGTGGGGGTCAAGGCCGCTGGTGGGCTCGTCCAGCACCAGGACCTCGGGGTCGCCGACCAGGGCCTGGGCCAGGCCCACGCGCTTGCGGTAGCCGTGGCTGAGGGTGCCGATGAGGCGGCGGCGCACCTCGACCAGGCCGGCCTGCTCCAGCAGGCGCGCCACCTGGCCCGGCTGCAGGCCGGCGGGCACGCCCTTCAGCTCGGCCACGAAGCGCAGCAGTTCGGTGACGGTCATGTCGCCGTAGAGGGCCACGTGCTCGGGCATGAAGCCCACCTTGCGGCGCACCGCCAGGGGCTCGGCCGCCAGGTCGTGGCCGGCGACGCGCGCGGTGCCGGCGCTGGGGGCCAGGGAGCCGGTGAGGATCTTCATGGTGGTGGACTTGCCCGCGCCGTTGGGGCCGAGGAAGCCCACGATCTCGCCCGTGGCGACCGTGAAGGAGACGTCGTCCAGGGCCAGGGTCGCGCCGTAGCGCCGGCTGAGTCCCACCGCTTCGATCATCCGGTACCGCCCGCGGCCGGGGTCACAGGGGTGCGTTCCAGCGCAGCAGCACCGAGCCCCAGGTGAAGCCCGCGCCGAAGCTGGTCGCGACCACCAGGCTGCCCTCCTTGAGCCGGCCCTCCTCGAGGGCCACGCGCAGGCAGGACGGGATGCTGGCGCTGGTGGTGTTGCCGTAGCGGTCGATGGTGATGCCCACCTGGCTGTCCTGCAGGCCGACGCGCCGCTGGGCGGCCTCGATGATGCGCAGGTTCGCCTGGTGGGGCACGAAGAGGTCGACGTCCTGGCCGGTGAAGCCGTTCTTCTGGACGATCTCGGCCGTGACGTTGGCCATGCCCTTGACCGCGAACTTGTAGACCTCGCGGCCCTCCTGGTAGATGAAGTGGGCCTTGGTGGCCACGCTCGCAGGCGTGGCGGGCAGGCGGCTGCCGCCGCCGTCCATCTTCAGGTAC
>JBHEPC010000232.1:0-5827 GCA_046260475.1 Candidatus Krumholzibacteriia bacterium
GTCCCGGGGCGTTGGCCCGGCCCCGCGGCCCGGAGGCCGGGACCGTGGCCTTCCAGCTGGATCCGGACTGGTGGGCCCGGCCGGGGCTGCCCGATCTGCAGTAGGCGCCGCAACCACGGCGGCCCCGCTGCGTAGCATAGGGAGGATCCTGCCCCGGGCAGGGTCCTCCCTTCGCTACCACCGCCCGCAGGAGGCCGCCATGAATACCCAGCAACCGTGCCTCGCCGCCGCCGCCCTCGTCCTGCTCTGCCTGCCCGCCGTGGCCCTGGCCGCCGAACCGGCTGCCGGCGGCGGGGACGACGCCCGCATGGTCATCGTCGTCCGGGACGGGGGCGAGACCTTGTCCGTCGATCGGGAGGGCTCGGAGCTGACCATCGTCACCCGGGACGGCGACGCCTCCACCGTGCGGGTCGTGGACCTGGAGCAGGTGGGCCTGCTGGTGGGGGACGGGCTGCAGGAGGCGCTGGCGACCCTGCGGGACCTGCAGCTGGACGTCCACCTGGGCCGGGACAACCGCCTGGACGTCTCCCACGGCGACCGGACCTACGAGGTGGACGTGGACGCGATCATGGCCGAGGTGGGGGCCGCCCTGGAGGCCAGCCTGGGCGGCCTGGAGGACTTCAGCCTCGAGACCGGGGACTGGACCTCGACCCGGGACCGGGACCGGGAGATGGAGGACCTGCGGGTGCGCCTGGACGAGCTGAAGGACGAGGTGCGCCGCCTGCGCCGGGAGCTGGACGCGCGCGCACCCTGACCGGCGCGGCCGCCCCCGGGGCGCGGCCGCTCAGCTGCGGTCGGCGATGGCCGCGATGGCTCCGATGATCTCGGCGTGCTCGGGGAAGCGATCCAGGGCCTTCTTGCTGAAGACCAGCTCGCTGTCGACGGTGACCTCGAAGACGCCCCCGCTCGAGGGGATCAGGGAGGGCTCCAGGCCGTGGGCGTCGCGGATGGCGTCCGCCAGACCGGCGGCGCGGGGTTCGTAGTCTCAGACCTGGCAGTACTCGATGGTGACCTTCACGGGGCCTCCTTCCGTCGTGCCGGCGCGGCTCAGAACCGGATCAGCGGCTTGGGCCAGGCGGCCAGCGTCTGCTCGAAGCCTGCGGGCGTGAAATCCTGGATGTGCACGACCGCGTCGTCCCCGCCGCCGAGGATCACGTCGTGGATCCGGTCCTGGATCCCGTTGCTGCGGTCCTCCAGCAGGTTGCGGGTAATATACCAGGATTCGAAGATCCGGCGACCGATCACGCTGTGCAGGGTCAGGCCGTTGACGATCACCCGGTCGAAGGCCTGGATGTGGAAATTGCCCTGCTTCAGGCCGAAGAGGATGACGTCGCCGCCGCGCCGCGTGGCCTGGATGGCGTTGTTCACGCTGGAATTGAAGCCCGCCATCTCCATGGCCACGTCGCAGCCGATGCCGCCGAAGGCCTCGCGCACCTGCGCGACCAGGTCCTTGTCGGCGCTCCAGGCGTGGGCGCCGTTCTTCGGTGGCCGGACCGGGATGACGTCGTCCGCGCCCAGCAGCCGGGCCATCTCGATGTTCTTGGGGTTGGGCTCGACGCCGATCACCCGGGTCGCGCCCAGGGCCCGCGCCACCATGACCACGAACAGGCCGATGGTGCCGCAGCCGAACACGGCGACGGTGCGGCCGCGCAGGTCGGCCTTGGTGCAGGCGTGCACCGCGTTGCCGAAGGGCTCCTGCACGGCGGCGACCTTCATGCGGATCTTCCTGGGGTCGGTGGGCCACAGGACGTTGGCCGGCAGCTTGATGTACTCGGCGAAGCAGCCGTCGCGGCCGATGCCGATGATCACGTCCTGGCTGCAGATGTGGGTCTGGCCGATGCGGCACTGGTAGCAGGTGCCGCAGATGATGTGGCTTTCGGTCGAGACGATGTCCTTGGGGCGCAGCCCGTAGCGGGCCTGCACGGCCGAGCCGGTCTGCACCACCTCGCCCACCAGCTCGTGCCCGATGACGCGGGTGGTCTTCTGCTCGCGCTTGAGCGAGTCGAAGATCATGCCCTTGAAGGCGGTGCGGTTCCAGATGCCGCGGTCGCTGCCGCAGAAGCCGGCGTAGACGACCTTGACGATGACCTGCTCCGCGTCGGTCGGGTCGGCGGCCTCGTCGAGCACCGGCTTGGGCATGTCCTGGCGCTGGAAGCCCCGGGTCTGTTCCCAGGGCATGGAGGACTTGTCGTAGACCAGGCAGGTCATGGTGTCGGCGGTCAAGGCGCACCTCCGGATGCGGGCCGGGCAGGCAAAGGGACCGGCCGGTGGGCCCGGCCGGTCCCTGGTCGCGCCGGGCGCGTGTCAGTTGATGCTGTCGAAGCCGTCGCCGTCGAAGGACTCGCCGCAGGCCCAGCCCCGCTCGTCCCGGCCGCCGCGCTCCTCCTCGGCCAACAGGTCGTCCAGGGAGACCATCTCCGGTGCGCCTCCGCCTTGGCCGGGGGCGCCCCAGGGCTCGTCCGGTCCGGCGAGGTCGGCCAGGAAGCGCTCGAAGCGGCCCAGGTCGCCGCCGGCCCTGGCGGAAAGGACGTCGTCGTGCGGCTCGTCCGCAAGGTTGTCATCATTTCCGAATTCGTCCGGGATCCCCCGGTGGTCCCGATCGTCCCGATCGTCCAGATCGTCGCGGCCCTGACAGTAACGCTGGACCAGTTCGTCCGCCAGATCGAAATAGGCGCGGCTGCCCGGCGAGCGGCGGTCGTAGATGACCGCCGGCTTGCCGCGCAGGGCCATCTCCGCCAGGCGCGTCGTGCGGGGGATGCCCACGTCCAGCAGCAGGTCGCCGAAGTCCTCGGCCACGCGGGCGGCCACGTGGCGGCCCAGGCGGGTGCGGTCGCTGGCCATGGTCAGGAACAGGCCCTCCAGGACCGGCGAGGCGACCTCGGCGGCGGCCGCCCCGGCCGGGCGCAGCCGGCCGCGGGCCCGGAACTCGTCCACGAAGCCGATGAGGCTGGCCAGCGACTCCCGGCACAGCTCCTCCGCCTGCACCGGCACGAGGTAGCCGTCCGAGGCCAGCAGCGCCGCGCGGGTGGCCGGCCCCAGGCTGGGCGGGCAGTCGATGATGATGGTGTCGTAGAGGTTGCGCGCCCGGTCGACCTCGCGCACGAAGTGCTGGGTGCGGGTCTCCAGGTCGCGGTGGAAGCGTTCCTCGTCGGCCAGGCTGAGGATCCGCGGCGAGACGAACCACAGCCCGTCCAGGGGCGAGGCCTGGGCGAGGTCGGTCAGGGGCGCGTCGGCCGTGAAGATGTCGCCCAGGCCCACGGGCAGATCCTCGGGCGCGCGCCCGAGGGTGCGGCAGACGCCGCATTGGCTGTCGGTGCCGATCACCAGGACGGTGTGCCCCGACAGCGCGAGGGCCGCGCCGAGGTTCACCGCGCTGGTGGTCTTGCCCACGCCGCCCTTGCGGCTGACGAGGCTCAGCACGCGGCCGGCGACCGTGTCCCACGGCGTGCGGTCGCGGTGGCCGTCGGCGGCGAGGTCGGCGAGGAAGGTTTCGGGGTCGGTTGTTGCGGCCGGGCGGCCGGCCTGCCGGGTGTCGTCCATGCTGGCGCTCCTTCGCTGGGGTCGGACAACCGCGCCGTCCCTGGCGCGGTGAGGCGAGTCCGTGGCACGAGAACCCGCATTCCCCCGGCGGATCCCTCGGCGCCGGATCAAGCTAACGCGGAACCATCGCGGTTTCAACCGAAAAGCGGCGCCCCGCCGTGGCGGGGCACCGCGCCCGGTCCGCACCGGCGGCGTCCGCTCAGCCGCACAGCTCCAGCAGCCGGCCCACGAAGGCGTGCGCCCCGTCGAAGACCTCGGCGATGTCGCCGGCCGTCATGTAGGCGGGGGTCGTGGCGAAGCGGTTCGCCCCGTCCACCACCACGCCGGAGGCGGGGCACTCCACGTGCTCGGCGCCCATCGCGGCGATCATCTTCGCCGTGGTCGGGTCGTTGCCGATGGTCAGCTTCGGCTGCAGCTCGCGGCCGAAGACCCGGGCCAGGATCACCGGCGCGATGCACATGGCGCCGATGGGCCGGCCCGCCGCGTGGGCGGCGCGCAGGAAGGCCTCCACCTGGGGCTGCACCGTGCAGTCCGCGCCGGCCGAGGCGAAGTCCGACAGGTTCTTGGCGGCGCCGAAGCCTCCGGGCAGCAGCACCGCGTCCACGGCGGCCGCATCCACCTCGTCCAGGGGCCGGATCTCGCCGCGCACGATGCGGGCGGCCTCGACCAGCACGTTGCGGTGTTCGCCGGCGGCGGGCTCGCCGGCCAGGTGGTCGACCACGTGCAGCTGCGCGATGGCGGGGGCGCAGGCCACGGCCTGGGCGTGGTGGCGGTGCAGGGCCAGCAGGGCGGCGCAGGACTCGGCGATCTCCGAGCCGTCGTAGACGCCGCAGCCGCTGAGGATGACGGCGACCTTCTTCATGGCGGGACCTCCCGGGGGTGGGTTGGCGATGAACCTGATTCCCAGGGCCAGCTTACCGTCTGGCCCGGCCCGGCGCAACCCCGCCGCCCCGCGCCGGGGGCGAGGGAAAACCTTGTTTCAGGATCGCCGGCGCATACCTTTGGGATAGGCCGCCGGGAAGGCGGTGGGGGCCCCGCAGGGCCCCGGCGTCAGGCAAAGGGAGCCGATGGGAACCATGAACGGCAAGATCGCCGTGGGCGGCATCACGCGGAAGGACGGGCTGGTGCTCGTGCGCATCCTCGGCGCGCCCGCCCACCGCGGCCTGGCCGGCAAGGCCCTCAGCGGCCTGGGCCTCAAGGGCATCAACATCACCTGCGTGACGTCCTTCGTGGACAACGAGGGCCTGAACAACATCTGCTTCGCCGTCGACCGCGACGACCTCGACCAGACCCTGGGCATCCTGCAGGGGATCCGCGACGAGATCCAGGCCCGCGCCATCGAGTACCAGAAGGGCTGCAGCGCGATCTCGATCTACGGGCCCCACTTCTCCGAGCGCCCGGCCATCGCCGGCACCATCTTCCAGACCACCGCCGAGGCGGGGGTCGAGGTGCTGCTGATCTCCACCTCGTTCTCCACGGTGAGCTTTGTCACCGGCGAGGACCAGGCGGAGCTGGCGGCCACGCGGCTGCACGAGAACTTCCTGGTGCCCTGACCCTCCCGTCGGGTAGCATCGGTTCAACCGGACGATGCCCGCTGCTACCTGGTCGACGCTGTGACCCCGCCTGACGACAGGACGTTATGATCAAGGCACTCATCGGATCATATGCACTCGGGGTGTCCTATCCCCTGCACAGGATTCGCAGGCGGATGTGGAGATTCAAGAAGCGGATCCGGGGGAAGAAGATCAAAGCCACCAGTCTCCGGAAGACAGCCTGGAAGGACATCGCTCCGGATACCAAGGTCGCGATCTTCGCACCGAAGAAGGTCGACGGCAACGTCACGCTCATCGAATTGGCGATGACATCAGCGTTCGCCGGGGCTGCGGAACCCGGCACGACGCTGTTCGAGATCGGGACCTTCGACGGCAGGACAACGCTGAACCTGGCCGGCAACGCGCCGAACGGTTGCAGCGTGGTGACCCTGGATCTGCCGCCGGATACGCAGACGAAGAACCAGCTTACCGACGGTGAGAGGATCTGGGTCAATAAACCCACTTCCGGAGCGAGGTTCACCAGGTACGGCGGGGGGGCTGCCACGGCAGGGATCACGCAGCTTTACGGCGATTCCGCGGATTTCGATTTCTCGCCGTTCAGGAACCGCTGCTCGCTCGTTTTTGTCGATGGTTCCCATAGTTATGAGAATGTACTCTCCGATTCCAGAAACGCTTTCGAAATGGTCAGAACCGGGGGAGTCGTGCTTTGGCACGACTATGGAGTCTGGGAGGAT
>JBHEPC010000269.1:0-4077 GCA_046260475.1 Candidatus Krumholzibacteriia bacterium
GCCGCCGTGCCCGCCCGGGCCGCCGAAGGCGTCCTGGGGTCCGCCGTGGCCGAACTGGTCGAACTGGGCCCGCTTCTGGGGGTCCTTGAGCACCTCGTAGGCCTCGGCGGCCTCGCGGAACTTCTCGGTGGCGGTGGGATCGCCGGGGTTCTTGTCGGGGTGGTGCTGGATGGCGAGCTTGCGGTAGGCCCGTTTGATCTCACCCTCGTCGGCATCCTTGCCGACCCCGAGCACCTCGTAGTAGTCCCTCTTGGCGGCCATGCGCTCTCCCTAGCTGGCGATGACGACACGGGCCGGGCGCAGCACGAACTCGCCCAGGCGGTAGCCCTGCTGCACGATGTCGATGACCGTGCCTGCCTCCGCGTCCCCGCCCGGCACCTGGGCCACGGCCTCGTGGCGGGCCGGATCGAACGGCTGCCCCATGGCCTCGATGGGCTCGACGCCCCGGTCCCGCAGGGCGGCGCGGAAGCTCTGGTGGATCAGGTCGACGCCCTGGCGCACGCCGGCGGCGGTGGTCTCTGCGGAGCCGTCCATGGCCTGCAGGGCCCGCTCGAAGTTGTCGGCCACCTCCAGCATGGGCCGCAGCACCTCGGCCAGGGCGAAGCGGCGCGCGTCCTCCACGTCCCGGCGGGCGCGCTTGCGCTGGTTGTCCAGATCGGCCAGCGCGCGCAGCCACTTGTCCCTGAGCTCGTCGCACTCGGCGGCCAGGCGCTCCTCGGCCGTGGGTTCGGGGGCGAGCGCCGCGACGTCCGCGTCCGCGTCCGCCGCGGCCGGGTCGTCGTCCGCGGCGGCGGCGGCGGCGTCCTGGTCGGCGTCCTGATCCCGGTCCGCCGCCGCGGCCGCGGCGGCCTCGTCGGCACGGCGGTCCTGCTCGTGCTGCTTGCGCGGGTCGTTCATCGTTCCCCTATCCTCCGGTTGCGGCGTGTCCGGTGCGCGAAAAGCAAAAGGGCGGGGCCTAGCTCGCCACCCGGTTCGGGTCGGCGGCGATGGCGGCGCCCACGAGGTCCATGCCGTGGAAGGCGCGCTGGTAGCCCATGCGCCGCGGGCCCAGCACCGCCAGCACCCCGCGGCGGCCGTCGACGGCGAACCCCCGGGTCAGCACGGTGAAGCGCCGCAGCCCGCCCAGCGGGTTCTCGCTGCCGATCCAGACGCCGAAGCCATCGCCCGCCTCGCGGTCCAGCCGGTCCAGTGACTCGCGCACCAGGGACGGCGAGCCCAGGAAACGCAGCAGCTCGCGCAGCGGTTCCGGATCCTGGAGCTCCGGTTCCTCCAGCACGTTGGCCATGCCCTCAAGCTCCACCTCGCCCTCGGCCAGGTCTGCCAGCACGCGCCGGGTCTGCGCCGCCAGTTGGGCGGCGCAGCGGGTGGCGGGCAAACCCAGCAGGTCCGGCTGCTCCAGGGCGCCGGCGCGGATCTCACCCACGGTGCAGCCGGCGGCGCGGCGGCTGAGCAGGGCCGCGGCCTCGGCCAGCACGCCCGGGGTGCGGTCCTCGGCGAAGGCCACCAGGCCGGTGCGCACCTGGGCGTTGTCCAGCACCACCGCCAGCAGGGCCCGGCGCAGGGTCCGCGGGTAGATCTCCACCCGCAAGACCCGGACCGTCTCCCAGGACGGGCCCACGATGATGCCCAGGGCGTCGGTCAGCCGGCTCAGCAACAGGGCCAGGCCCTTGATGCGGCTGCCGCCCTCCTCGTCCGCCAGCCCCTTCTCGATCAGGCGCGTCATGTCCGCGGGCGCCTCCAGCCGGCGCAGGCCCCAGCCCGCGGTCAGGCCGTCCACGTAGGCGCGGTAGCCCCGGTCGCTGGGCTCGCGGCCGGCCGAGGTGTGGGGCTGCACCAGGTAGCCCTGCTCCTCCAGGCGCTTCATCACCGCGCGGATGGTCGCCGAGGACACGAGGCGGCGCAGCGAGCGCTCCACCAGCCCCGAGCTGACGGGGCGGCCGGTCTCGATGTTCAGGCGCACGACCGCCTCGAGGATTTCCCGCGAGCGGTCGTCCAGAGGCAGGCTGTGGGCAGGGCGCATCATGGCTGTCGCACGCTTTCAGGGTGTTCCGGCACCGCCGGCGCGCCCCAAGGTAAACACCATGCTTCGGGGGTGTCAACCGCCCGGGGCCGCCGCCTCAGCCCAGGACGCGGGCCAGCCGCGCCTCGACGGTGTCGATGCGCAGGAATCCCCGGGGCAACAGGCGCAGGCTCCCGTCCGCCACCTGCCACAGGCCCTCGCGGCGTCCGGCGGGCAGATCCAGCGCCCCCGGCGGCAGCCAGGCCAGGGGCACGCCCTGGCGCGTGCGCAGGGCCAGCACGACCCGTTCGAGGCGGCGGGCCGCCGTGTCCAGGGGGTCGACGGAGGCCTCGGGGATCTGCCCCAGGTCCAGCTTCCCCAGCCACGCGGCCAGGGTGCCGGCGTTGGCGTAGCGGCGCCTGCCCCAGGCCCCGTGGGCGGCCGGCCCGAGGGCCAGCCAGGGACGGCGCCGCCAGTAGCCCGCGTTGTGGCGGGACTCGGCGCCGGGCCGGGCGAAGTTGGAGACCTCGTATTGCACGAGGCCCAGCCGCGCCAGCTCCTCGACGCAGGACAGGTAGAGCGATTCGGTGCGGCGGTCCGGCAGCAGCGCCACCTCCTTGGCCCGGACCCGAGCCTCCAGCGCCGTGCCCGGGTGCAGCTCGAGGATGTACAGCGAGACGTGCTCGACGCCGCGGTCCACGGCCTCCTTCAATTCGGCCAGCAGGCGCGGGCGGTCCAGGCCCGGACCCAGGATCCAGTCGGCGGAGACGCGCGGGAAGCGGCGCACCGCCCGGTCGATCGCCGCCCGGGCCGTGGCCGGGTCGCAGGCGCGGCCCAGCAGCTTCAGCACGCCCGGATCCAGGCTCTGCACGCCCAGGCTGACCCGGCCCACGCCCAGGGCGCGCCAGGTGCGGGCCACCGCGTCGGTCAGCGACTCGGGGTTGGCCTCGGCGGTGAACTCCAGGTCGTCGGCCAGCGGCAGGGTGCCCACGGTGCCGGCGATCAGCAGCTCGGCCAGGTCCGGCTCCAGCTGCGAGGGCGTGCCGCCGCCCAGGTAGGCGGTCTCCAGGCGCCGCTCGCCCGCGCCCAGCACCGGGCAGGCGGCGCGGCGCAGCGCCAGTTCGCGGACCACGCCCCGGACGAAGCGCTCGCGGTCGGCGCGCCCGTGGTCGGCCGTGCGCGCGAAGTGGCAGTAGGAGCAGATGGACGCGCAGAAGGGGACGTGGATGTAGAGGCCGGACACGGCACCCCTTCTTTCCGCCGGCGCCGCCCCGGCCGCCCTGGCCGCCCTAGCGGATGATGTCCCCGATCCGCGACACCCGCGGCAGGTGCCGCTCCCCGTCCCATGACCAGTAGATGAACAGGGCCTTGCCCTTGATCAGGTCGGTGTCCAGGGGGCCCCAATAGCGGCTGTCCATGCTGTTGAAGCGGTTGTCGCCCATCATGAAGATGGTGCCCTCGGGCACCACGTAGGGGTCGGGCACGTTCGAGCCCTGCCAGGGCCAGGTGTGGTTGCGCGGGTTGCGCACGTAGGCGGCCTGGTCCTTCTTGGCCCGCGGCGCGGGGCAGCTCTCCGGGTCGGTCCAGGTGGGGATGCAGGAATGGTCCCCGTCCCGGTCGCCGAAGTTGGACTCGTAGACCTCGCCGTTGACGTAGAGCACGCCGTCGCGGACCGAGATCGTGTCGCCGGCCACCGCCACGCAGCGCTTGATGTAGTCCAGGTTGCGGTCCCGCGGGTACTCGAAGACGATGATGTCGCCCTGCCGCGGCGGGCGGATGGCCGGCAGCTTCAGCACCGGCAGCCCGTCGACCAGGGTGGTGCGGCCGATGCGGATGCGGTCGGGGGTCTTCGCGCCGTAGAGAAACTTGTTCACGAACAGGAAGTCGCCGATCTGCAGGGTCTCGAGCATCGAGCCGGTGGGGATGCGGAAGGCCTGGAACAGGAACTGGCGCAGGATCAGGGCGATCACCAGCGCGGTGCCGATGGCCTTGGCGTACTCGACGATGGTCTGGCGCGCGGTGCGCGGCTGCGCCTTGACCCGGGCCCCCTGCTGCCGGCGCCGGAGGCGGTCCAGCAG
>JBHEPC010000275.1:0-7318 GCA_046260475.1 Candidatus Krumholzibacteriia bacterium
GCCCACCACCGTGGGGTTCATGGCGCAGGAGCCGCCGGCCACGAAGATCGGGTCGCCCTCGCCGCGGTCCTTCGCCAGCAGGGGCGAGTCCGCCAGGTCGATCATCGTCAGCAGGTTGGTGTAGGCCAGCTCGTAGCCCAGGGAGAAGCCCACGAGGTCGAAGTGGCGGGCCGGCCGCCGCGTCTGCAGGCCGAACAGGGGCATCCTTTCGGCGCGCATGGCCTGTTCCATGTCCGGCCAGGGGGCGAAGGCCAGGTCGCAGGACGCCCGCCCGTGGCGCCGCAGCAGGGTGTGCAGGATGCGCAGGCCCTGGTGGGACATGCCCACCTCGTAGGCGTCGGGGAAGCAGAGCAGGATGTTGGCCAACTCCGGCGCCCAACCGTCGCGGTCGGCCCCCAACTCGCCGCCGACATAGCGGGCGGGCGCGGACACCAGCGGCAGCACCCGGCGCACCAGCACCCGGCCCAGGTGCGCGGGGTCGTCGAAGCGGTCGGCGGCGGGATCCTGCGGGCCGGTCACGTCAGTCGTTTCCTTGGTCGGGGTCCGGCTCGGGGGGCAGCGGCCGGACCTGGACGTCGCGCCCGGCGGCCTGCCGGTCGAACACGTCCTTGGCGGTGTCGGCCCCGAACGACACCGGGTAATTGCCGGTGAAGCAGGCGTCGCAGTAGCGGTCGCCGTCGCCGGCGGCCTCCAGCAGGCCGGCCATCGACAGGTAGGCCAGGGAGTCGACCCGCAGGTAGGTGGCGATCTCGTCCACGGTGTGGCTCGAGGCGATCAGCTCGGCCCTGACCGGCGTGTCGATGCCGTAGAAGCACGGGTTGGTGACCGGCGGCGAGGCGATGCGCAGGTGCACCTCGACCGCGCCCGCCTGCCGGATCAGCTTGACCAGCTTGCGCATGGTGGTGCCGCGGACGATGGAATCGTCCACCACCACCACCCGCCGGCCCTTGAGCACGTGGGCCACGGGGTTGAACTTGATGCGCACGGACATGTCGCGCACCTTCTGCGCCGGCGAGATGAAGGTGCGGCCCACGTAGTGGTTGCGGATCAGCGCCAGCTCGAAGGGGATGCCCGTGGCCTGGGCGTAGCCCAGGGCCGCGGTGTTGCTGGAATCCGGCACCGCACACACCAGGTCGGCGTCGGCGGGAGCCTCGCGGCCCAGGATCATGCCGCTGCGGCGCCGCGCCTCCTCCACGCTCTGGCCGAAGATGCGGCTGTCCGGGCGCGAGAAGTAGACGTGCTCGAAAATGCAGCGCTTCTCCGGGGCGTCCACGGGCAGGAAGCGGCTGGAAAGCTCGCCGTCGCCCAGGACGACCAGCTCGCCGGGCTCGATGTCCCGCAGGTAGGATGCGCCGATGATGTCGAAGGCGCAGCTCTCGCTGGCCACGACGTAGCGGTCGCCGTAGCGGCCCAGGCACAGGGGCCGGAAGCCGTAGGGGTCGCGCACCGCCAGCAGCTGGTCCCGGGTCATCACCACCATGGAGTAGGCGCCCTTGACCCGAGGCAGCACCTCCAGCAGGGCCTCCTCCAGCGACGGCGCCCTGCTGCGCGCCAGCAGGTGCAGGATCACCTCGCTGTCGCTGGTGGTGGCGAAGATGGAGCCTTCCAGCTCCATCTCGCGCCGCAGCTCCGGGGCGTTCACCAGGTTGCCGTTGTGGGCCAGGCTCATGGCGCCGCGGTGGCTGGCCACCTGCAGGGGCTGGGCGTTGAGGATGTTGCTGGAGCCGGAGGTGCTGTAGCGCACGTGGCCGATGGCGGCGTTGCCGGTGAGGGTGCGGGTGGTGGCCTCGTCGAAGACGTCGGCCACCAGGCCCATCTTCTTGTGGGTCAGCAGGCGATGGCCGTCGCCGACGGTGATGCCGGCGCTCTCCTGGCCCCGGTGCTGCAGGGCGTGCAGCGCGAGGCTGGCCAGCTCGGCCGCACCGTCGACGCCGACGATGCCGACCACGCCGCATTCGTCCCGCCAGTGTCTCTCGTCGGTCATCGCCGCTCCCTGCCGGGGGTCCCGGCGCGCCGCCTCAACGGACGATCGCGCGCCAGGCCTCCATGTGCGGGTTGATCAACAGGCCGCGCTTGCGCCCGCGCGCCACGGCCAGCGTGTCCCCCAGGGCCGCGGCCGCCGCACGCGGCGCGTCCAGCACCAGGCGCCACAGCACGCCGCTGGTGACCGGACCGTCCTGCTCGCGGGGCCACGCCGCCACGTCCACGGCGGTGCGGTCGGCGGGCAACGGCCCGCCCAGCAGCCGCGCGTAAAGTGCCGCCCCGTCGCCGGCCAGGGCCGCCAGGTCCGTGCCCGCCGCCTTACCGGGCCAGGCCGCGGGCAACAGTCCGCCCGCGGCGTCGGTCCAGGGCTCGGCGCCGTCCGCCGCGAAATGGCCGTAGTGGTGCTTGTTGGGATTGTAGTAGCGCCCGTTGTCCAGCAGCCGGGCGATGCCCGCGCCCGCGCCCGCGTCCGCGTCCCCGGCGACGAAGGTGTGCAGCTCGCAGCGGTGCAAGGCCACCAGGCGGTCGCCACCCTCGAGGCGCTCCCGCATCACCCGCACGGCCGTGGCCGCGTGCAGGTCGACGCCCTTGTGGGCGGTCAAGAGGGTGATCCGGCGGCTCATGGCGTCCTTTCCCGGTCGGCCGGCGCCCGCGGCGCGCGGCCCCTCAGCACAGTTCCACCAGCCGGCGCAGGAGGAAGGTCCCCGGGCCGGCGGTTTCCAGCAGCGAGAAATCCCCCGCCGCCCGCAGGCGCGCCCGGCCCCAGGCGTGGGGCAGGTCCTCGGGCACGTGGCGCAGCTGCGCCGCGCGCTCGGGGTGGGGCATCATCGCCAGCACGTTGCCGCGGGCGTTGGTCAGGCCCGCCGTGTCCAGCAGCGATCCGTTGGGGTTGCTGCCTTCGCGCCCCCCCAGTGCGCCGTAGACCAAAGCCACCAGCCCCTGCTCGGCCAGGCGGGCGAAGAAGGCGGGATCCTCGTGGGTGAAGCGGCCCTCGGCGTGGGCCATGGGCAGGGGGATCGACCCCACGAGCCCCTCGACGAAGGGCGAGCGCGCGCGCGGGTGCGCCGCCACCGCGACCCAGCGGGCCAGGTAGCCGCGGCGGCCGGGCACGCGGTTCGCCGCCAGCGCCACCTCCACCGCGCCGGGCTCCAGGCCCGGCACCAGCCCCGCTTCCACCAGCACCTGGCAGCCGTTGCAGATGCCCAGGACGGGCTTGCCGGCCTCGGCGGCCTCCAGCAGCACCCGCAGCAGCGGGTCCTTGGCGGCGACCGCGCCGGCCCGGACCCGGTCCTGGTAGCTGAAGCCCCCGGGCACCAGGAACCCGTCGTAGGGGGCCAGCTCGGCCGCCGGCCGGGTCCAGCGGAAGATCTCGCCGGCGGCGCCGCACACGGCCAGCAGCCGCGCCGACTCCTCCTCGCAATTGACCCCCGGCAGCTGCAGCACCGCCACCCGGGGCCGGGCGCCCAGGTTCACCCGCGGCAGGGGCACGTCCGGGTCCTGCTCCCCGGGCCGGGCCGCCGTCGCCGGGCCGGGCACCTGCGCCGCCGCGTCCCGGCCGCCCAGCAGGCGCGGCAGGGCGGTCTGCCAGCGGCGGGTCAGGTCGACCACGTCCAGGTCACAGACCCCGGCCACCGCCAGCCGACCGTCGGCGGTCACCTCGCCCAGATCCCACCAGCCTGCGCCCGCGGTGTCCAGGACGGCGGCGGCGGCGGCGGCGCGGTCCGCCGGCACGGTCACCAGGAAGCCGCCGGCCTCGCCAAACAGGAACTCGCGGGCGGTCAGGGCCGTGTCCGGCGGCAGCGCGACGGCCGCACCGCGCAGCGCGGCCCCCTCCTGGCCCATGGCCATCTCGCTCAGGCACACGGCCAGGCCGCCGTCGCTGATGTCGTGGGCGGCGGTCACCAGGCCTGCTTTCACCAGCTCGATCCCCGCGCCGATCTCGCGCTTGAGCTGGGCGAAGTCCAGCGTCGGCACCGCCGGCCGGCCGGCCGCGAAGCCCGCGTCCAGGTAGACCGAGCCGCCGGTCTCGGGCGCGCGGGCGCCCACCAGCAGGATGCGGTCGCCGGCCTCCTTCAGCCGCTGGCTGCGGCTGTGGGTCCAGTCCGCGACGATGCCCACGCAGGCGACGATGGGCGACGGCGCCACCGCCCGCCCGCTGCTGCTCTGGTTGTAGAAGCTGACGTTGCCCGAGATCACCGGCAGGGGCCGCTCCTCGCGGGCGTAGCAGCCGACGCCGCGGCAGGCGTCGCCGACGCCCCGCACCGCCTCGCGGAACTGCCAGAAGGCCTCCGGGACCTCGGGGTTGCCGAAGTTCAGGCAGTCGGTGACGGCCGCGGGCTCGCCCCCCACGCAGGCCACGTTGCGGCAGGCCTCCAGCACCGCCGCCGCGCCGGCGGTCCAGGGGTCGGCCAGGCCCAGCAGGGGGTTGCCGTCGGCGCTGAGGGCCACCGCGCGCCGGCTGCCGGGCACCGGCGCCACCACGCCGGCGTCGGCCTCGCCCGGGCGCAGGATGGTGGCCGCCTGCACCTCGGAGTCGTAGTGGCGGTACACGTACTCGCGGCTGGCCAGGTTCGGGTGCTCCAGCAGCGCGGCCCATTCCTGGCCGATGCGGGCGGGGTCGGCCTCGGGCAGGCGCTCGTCCGCGGGCACGGCGCGGCGCGCGGGCGCGCGGGCCTCGCGGTCGTAGCGGATGCCCTCGGTGATGGTGGCGATGGGCGCGTCGCAGAGCACCTGGTCGCCCCAGCGCAGGATGTAGCGCGGCTCCGGGGTCACCACGCCGATCTTCCGCGCGCACGCCCCCGCGTAGAGGGTGGGCAGGGCGAAGTCCTCGTTGTAGATCCGCAGCACCTGCGCGGTCAGGCGCGCCGGCACCGCCAGCCCGTAGCGCTCCTGGGTCTCGCTGCAGGCGCAGACCCGCGGCGGCAGGTCGGCGATCTGGTGCACCAGCTGCACGTCCACGTCGCAGCCGAAGCCGCCGGCGTCCGCCAGCTCGCTGGTCACGCAGGAGACGCCGCCGGCACCCAGGTCCTTGAAGCCGATGGTCACGCCCTCGGCGCGGGCCAGCTTCAGCACCTCGCGGTTGGCCACCGTGAGGATGCGCTTGAGGAAGGGATCGGGGGTCTGCACCGAACCCTTGTTCTCGGTGGCCGAGGCCGCGTCCAGGGTGGCCGAGGCGAAGGCCGCGCCGCCCATGCCGGACCAGTCGGTGGGCTTGCCCACGAGGATCAGGTCGTAGGGCTCGTCCTTGGCCTGGGGCGGCACCGCGCTGTGGGTGATGTGGTCGTGCTCGACCAGGCCCACGGCCACCACGTTGACCAGGCAGTTCTCGTTGAAGGAGGGGTGGAAATAGACGTCGCCGCCCAGGTTGGGCACGCCGATGGCGTTGCCGTACTCCCAGATGCCGGTGACCACCTCGCGGGCGATCTCCAGGCGGTGGGCCGCATCCGGACCGGTGTCGCCGTCGCGGTCGGCAGGCCAGCCGAAGCGCAGCGGATCGAGGGTGGCGATCACCTCGCCGCCCATGCAGTAGACGTCGCGCACGATGCCGCCGATGCCCGTGGCCGCGCCCTCGACCGGCATGACCTGGCTGGGGTGGTTGTGGCTCTCGTGGGCGAAGATGATGCCGTACCGCCGGCCGTCGATCTCGCCGAAGTCCACCACGCCCGCGTCCTCCACGGGGCCGACCACGACGTTCTCGCCGGTGGTGGGGAGGTTGGCCTTCAGGTGGGGGCGGCTGCTCTTGTAGGAGCAGTGCTCGCTCCACATGGTGTCGAAGAGGGTCAGTTCGGTCAGGGTGGGGTCGCGCCCCAGCAGCTGGGCCACGCGGCGGGCCTCGCCGGGCTGCAGGGTCAGCCCGTGCTCCTTCAGGCAGGCCTTCAGGCCGGGGTCGTCGTAGCCGCCGATGGGAATGGGAGCGAAACTCTCGTCATGGCTGGCCATGGCCCGTCCTTGGCTGACATGGGGTTATCGTTCCGGTGGCGGCTGCCGAGGGCCCCAATCTAACACCTGGCCCCCGCGAGGGAAAGGCTCATGACCGGCCGCGACCACCGCCGCCGGCCCAAAAAAAGCCGCCCCGGCCGGGGGCCGGGGCGGCTCAGCCTCTGGCGCGGTCGAGTTCTAGCTCGCCGCCTTCGGATGGCAGTCGACGCACTTCGTCGGGGCCGCGCAATCAGCGTTCTTGGCGACGGCCTCCTTGTGGCAGCCGATGCAGCTGATGTGGTAGTGGTTCTTCTTGGCGCTCATCTCGGAGCACTTGGGCGTCTCGGCGTTCTCCGGCTCGTTGTGGCAGGACGCGCAGGAGGCCACTTCCATCGTGGCGGCCGTCTCGAGGGTCAGGCCCTCGCTGGTGTGGTGGCAGGTGACGCAGTCGCTGTACTCGAAATGGGCCGTGTGGGGGAACTCCACCGGGGCCTTCTTGTCGGCGCAGTCGTCGATGGTGATCGTCTCGGGCATTTCAGCCGCCCAGGCGACGAGGGCCACGGCGGCCACCGTCAGGACCAGGGCGCTCAGCACGAATTTCCGCATGTTCGGATCCTCCTCGGGTGTGGCATGGTTCCCGGCGTGGTGAAGCCGGTCCCAGTTCCTGCCAAACGTATAACGGGTTCGGGCGGTCCGTCAACTTTTTCGTCACGGCCTTGTCACGATGACCCCGTCCGCCCCCGTGGCGCCGTTTCCAGTTGAACACCTCTTTTCGCCCCGAGTTCCCGGAAAGCCGGCTGCCTACCAGTCCTTCAAGACCAAGGTGCGGGCGAAGATGGCCGGAACGTGGCGCAGCTGGTGCTCCAGGTCGAAGCAGCGGTCCAGGATCTCCGGCTTCAGCCGGCCGGTGATGGCCTCTTCCTGGGCCACAGCCTCGCGCAGCGGCACCCCCTCGTCCCAGACCCGCATGGCCGCCTGCTGGACCACGGCGTAGGCCTCCTCCCGCAGGACCCCCGCCTCGGTCAGGGCCAGCATCACCGGCTGGGAGAAGACCATGCCCCGGACCTTGTCCATGTTGGCCCGCATGGTCTGGGGGTAGACCACCAGCCCGGCCAGGAGCCGCTCCAGGCGGGTCAGCATGTGGTGCAGCAGGTGGCAGGCGTCGGGGAAGGCGATGCGCTCGACCGAGCTGTGGGAGATGTCGCGCTCATGCCACAGGGCGACGTTCTCCAGGGAGGCGTGGGCGTAGCCGCGCAGCAGCCGGGCCATGCCGGTCAGCTTCTCGGCGACGATCGGGTTCTTCTTGTGGGGCATGGCGCTGGAACCCTTCTGGCCCTTGCCGAAGGGCTCCTCCACCTCGTGCACGTCCGTGCGCTGCAGGTTGCGGATCTCCACCGCCACCTGCTCGACGGTGGCG